>JANQII010000225.1 GCA_028282195.1 Prolixibacteraceae bacterium | reverse complement strand
AACTTGCCTGACGGCAGTCAGGTTTCATTGCCCCGAGTTTTCGGGGTTAGTTTCTACAAACATTATATATGCAGGAAGAAGGAAGCTTGAAGTTGGAAGAGTAATGATCTCAAATACTTCCAGCTTCGGACTTCGAGCTTCCAACATGATGTTCAAAAAGCTCACGAATTTCATTCGTTAATCAAACCTATGTATTTTCAATGCATAGTGATTTAGTTCATTGATTTTCATCGGATTATTTAACCGCAGAGTGCGCAAAGTTTTTATCGGAAAGTCCGCTAAGGGGTGGTTTGGGGCAATGATTATTTTGCAAACTATTAAGATCAACCCAAAACTCACGTTAATATAGCTCTGTACTTATTGTAAATCCAATGCTCTTTCTTGTTTTCCTTTACTTCCCCTCCTCTGGAGGGGTTAGGGGAGGCTTTCACTTCAATGGCTTGGCAAAATTGTCAATATCTTCTCCCGTAATGGTTTTATCGCATAGGATTATCAGTCGTTCAATAACATTTCTGAATTCACGGATATTACCTGTCCATGGCATTTTTTGCAGTAGGGCTATTGCGTCTTCTGTAATTTCCTTTTCAGGAATTCCATACTCTGCACAAATTTGTGCGATGAAATGATTAGCCAGTTCCGGTATGTCTTCCGGACGTTCACGAAGTAGAGGTATCTGAATCAAAATCACACTCAGACGATGGTAAAGATCTTCCCGGAATGTATTGTTTTCAATTTCTTCGCTTAGGTTTTTATTGGTTGCAGCCACCACCCGAACATCGACTTTGATTGCTTTATCCCCGCCAACACGGGTAATAATACTTTCCTGCAATGCCCTTAGGACTTTTGCTTGGGCTGAAAGGCTCATATCGCCAATTTCGTCCAGGAAAAGCGTGCCACCATTAGCTTGTTCAAATTTTCCTTTGCGTTGTTTAACGGCAGATGTAAATGCTCCTTTTTCATGCCCAAAAAGTTCACTTTCAATTAATTCCGATGGAATGGCAGCGCAGTTTACCTCAATGAACGGGCCGGATGATCGGTTGCTTTGGTCATGGAGACGGCGGGCAATTAATTCTTTACCAGTACCGTTAGCTCCTGTGATTAATACGCGTGCATCGGTAGGTGCAACCTTATCGGCCATATCAAGTATTTTTCCGATTGCCGGGGAATTGCCAACAATTTCAAATTTCTTATTGACTTTTCTTTTCAGGACTTTTGTTTCGGTAATCAGGTTTGATTTGTCCATTGCATTGCGAATGGTAATCAGCAAACGGTTTAAGTCAAGGGGCTTTTCTATAAAGTCGTATGCCCCTTTTTTTATCGAGTCAACAGCGGTATCAATATTTCCATGACCAGAAATCATTACAACAGGGGTATCCGGTGAAAGTATTTGAATTTTCTCAAGAGCTTCAATCCCATCCATGCCTGGCATTTTTATATCGCAAAGAATAATATCATATTCACTCTTGCGGATCATATCAATGCCTTTTGTCCCATCTTCGGCAAGATCTACCTCATATTTTTCATACTCCAAAATATCTTTCAGGGTGTTGCGTATGCTGCGTTCGTCATCAATGACTAATATCTTTGACATATCTTTTTAGTTGTTTGAATTTTACCAAATTTAATTATAAATATTTATTGCAATTCAACAGAGTAATTAAATTTTAAAACCTGCTGTATATTGCCATTTTGTAACTGACCCTCATCTCTTGATGACTGTCCAAAAAGTTAACTTAACCGCTAAGTATTTTAAGGAACCGCAAAAGACACAAAGAGTCAATCCTTTCTATATCAGAACCTCACTGTTCTTTGCGTAATCTTATGCGTTCTTCGCAGTTTGAATTTTATTCTTTTTGGACAGCCTCTGTCAGTAGGACAGAAGGGGGTAATGACTAAATAAAATGAATTACTTCTTTAATAAATTCTACTTATTATTGATAGTTATAAATCTTATTGTATAAAACTCCCTCGCGTAAGGCAAAGTCTGTTTGAATAATTTTTTTGATCTTCAATTTTTGTGCCACTAAACGAATAAAAATAAATGCAGGGACAATCATTTCAATACGAAGCGGCTCCATACCTGTCATTTGTTCTCGTTGTTTTTTGGTAGAATTAATTACTTTTTCACAAACACGTTCAAAATCAAACATAGAAATTGATTGCTGAATTCGTGTTTTACTGCCCGGTTCGGTTTGGTCAATTAAGTCTGCAAGTGTATCAAAAGCACCGGAGCAACCAATTAGCTGGCTGAATGATCTTTCTTTGATCGCAACCCATAGGTTTTCGAGCCCTTTTTCAAAAAAAGCTTCAATTTCGGAAATTTCTTCAGGCAAAACAGGGTCTGATATTTTATATTGTTCAATTATTCGTGACACACCAAGGGGAAAACTTTCTTTCCATAAAATTGAAGTTTTACTGGGGATGATAAACTCATTGCTTCCTCCACCAATATCCAGAATAATACTTTCATTCGGGATGTGCTTTAAAGCAAGTCTTACTCCTAAAAAAATCAAGAGAGCCTCTTCATCTCCCGAAATCACCTGAAGTTGAATTCCCGTTTTTTCTTTTAGAAAGTTGATGAACTCATTTTTATTTTCGGCATCACGAACGGCAGATGTGGCTATCGCAATTGTTTCATGTGCAGCAAATTTCTTAATTGTGGTACTATGAATTTCCATTGCTTTTTGGGCACGCTCAAAGGCTTCATCAGTAAGAATCTTTTTGTGTATTCCCGACTTGCCAATCTTAACACCTACTTTACTGTGATGCAAAACTTTGTATTCTTTCCCGAAGATTTCAGCAATTAACAAGTTGCAGGTATTCGTTCCCAAATCAATAACAGCTATTCGCATAAAACAATTTTTACAAAGCTTGTAAAGATAATGATTGTTGCTTACTCACCGGGTGACCTTTAAGTCACCTGGTGAATAGCAGGATAAGCACTTTTTGTAGCCCATAAATGAATAACAGCTATGCAGAATAATGAAACAGATATGAAGAATAATAAAATGACTATGCAGAATGATTCTGCACTATCATTTTTATATTCTACACTCTCATTTTTTAATTCTACATTTTTATTTTTCTATTCTGCACTCTTATTTTTTAATTCTGCATTATAACTTTCGAGTTCCGCATTATTATTTTTTTGTTCTGCACATCTGTTTTTCTTGCTCTTTTTTTGTTTTATATGCTTTTTAGCCAATGATTTTTGGCTAAACGTATACGGTTCCACCCTGCCTTCAGCTCGCGGTACAATTCAGTTCGTTTTAGTAAGTTTTCAACTATCGTTTCAGGCAATCCGGCAGCAATGAGTTCATTACGATCATCTTTAGTCCACGTATAAAGATTCAGTCAAATTTGATATCTTGCTGTTTCAAAAGAATGTTCGGATTTAACCAAGCAGACTAAACCATGCAGTTGTCCTTAAAAAATTTAAAATCAGAAAATCTGGTCATCTCTTTATTAATCGGGATTGTAATTGTTGTTTTTACATTTCCTGAAAATGACTGGGTCTATTCCCCCGGGATTGATTCATCGTTGAAATGGCTTTACAACTGGATGTTTGATAATGACCCGGGGATTGGTAAGTCAATCATTTTTCCACATGGACCATTGTCATTTTTAATGTATCCATTGCAAGAGAACATTATTTCAGCAACCTTGTTTTTATCTTTTTTGAAAGTTCTTTTGGTCTTTAATGTTAGCCAATTGATTGATGCAAAAAAATGGTCAAAATGGTTTTTTGTTTTACTTTTTGCCTATATAGTTTCTGTTTTAGGGGGAGTAATTCAGATTATTTTGGCGAATATTTTGTTGTTATTCTGCAATTATTTTAAGCATGAAAAAATCGCTTATAAATTGTTGGCTTTTGCAATAGCCGCCGTTGCATTTTATATGAGATCGTATGTGGCAATTATTTCCTTGATTTTGTGCACTTCATTTTTAGCTTATTATTTCTTCATAAAAAGAAACTATAAAAAATCAATTTTAGATGGTTTAACAACTTTAGCTTTTATCATTGCTTTATGGATATTAATGTATGGAACAATTTCAGGCTTGCCAGGATATTTTGAAGGGATTTTTCATTTAGCACAGGATAACTCCTCGGCTGCAGCATATTATCCTCAAAACAACTGGATTGTTCTTACCCTATTTTTAGCGATTACTTTTTCGTTACCATTCCTGACCAGAACAAAAAGTTCAATGTTTTTTGGAATATTGGTTATCCTTAGCCTTTTTGCTGCCTGGAAACATGGAATGGCCAGGGAGGACATCGTTCATGTAAAATGGTTACTGACTTATGCCGTGATCGTCTTTTTTGTTTATTTGATTTTTGAGAAAAAGAATCGTTTCAGGAATTCGGTTTTAGCTGTTATCGCAGTAAGCATGTTCAGCCTGAATATAAAGAATGCAGTAAACGCTTATCAGTTAAGGTTTCAGTTTTTGGGGATTGGCAACTTTATTGAATTTGTTTCAAATTATTCTGAAATAAAAGAGCAAGCAACAGAAAAGATTGAACAAAATATATCGGTTAATAAATTTCCCGAAGAAATCAGGGATCAGATTGGGAATAAAACAGTTGATATTTATCCCTGGGATTATTCAATAGTTTCGGCTAATGATTTTAATTGGCAGCCAAGAAGGGTAATTCAAAGTTATGCTTCCTATACGCATTGGCTGGATAAGCAAAATGCCGATCATTTCGGTTCTGAAAAAGCACCAGTTTTTTTAATTTGGGAAGTAGATAAAGTTTCATCGGATATAAATAGTAGCAATTTTGGTAGCATTGATAACAGATATTTGTTGAATGATGAACCTCAAACAATTCTTCAAATTCTTAGAAATTATGAGCGGTTTTATACTGACCTCAGGTTTCTGGTACTTAAACGAAGGGATTCTTCACGGCAGATAGCTAAAAAGATAATTAAAGAAGAAACTGTTTCATGGGGTGAATGGCTTCAGTCTCCTGATGCCGAGAGTAGTTTGCTTCGGGCTAAACTACTTTTCGATAAAAGCTTAGTTCAACGAATTAAAAGTTTCTTGTATAAAGATGAGCAGTTTTGGATTTACTTCAAATTGAAAAATAACCAGGTTCATAAATATCGGATTGTTCCGAAAAATGCAGAAGATGGCTTATGGATTAACCCTTACTTTTTTGATTTGAATGAAAGTTATGAAGTAGAGCAAATAATGTTTAAGTGTTCTAATCAAAAGATTATTGAAAATGAGCTAATACTATCCTGGGAAAAAATTGAATTTACAGATCAACTTAACTGGGTTAATGGGTTTTTTAAAGATGGGGAATTAAAAAATGACAGTATCGTATTTAGTTCATCGAATAATTTTGAGACTGACCGTGTAGCTTATTGGAGCAGAGTAGAACCAGACCAGTTCTCTGAAGAATCTTTTTCGGGAACGAAATCTTACCTGTCAAAAGCCAATTCGTTTTCAGCTACATTTACTTTGCCATTAGACAGTCTGCCATACGGAAACTATCACTTTGTTTTAGACGGTTGGATAAAATCAACTTCATACAAATATTCAAAAGATGCATCATTCGTGATCGTTGTTGATGATGAGAACGGTAAAGTTGTTTGGAAAGGCCAGCAAATTGATGAGCAACTTCTCGATAAAAATTACTGGAACCATATATCAAACAAGATTGGATATAATCACCAAAAAGAAGGTTGTACTCTCAAAGCTTATTTTTGGAATAAGAGCGATGCAGACATATTAGTTGATGATATGAAGTTACTTATTCTGGAAGATAATTGATGGTCTTTTAGTTAATAGTTAACCTCTACGAGGTATCTGCTTACTCTTGATTTTCTTATTACAATACTTGATGCCCTACAGGCAAAGTGTTATAACAATACTTATTGAATTTTTATTTTTCGTTCATATTATTTATTTTGGATTTTTACCGCGTAGCGGTTGTAGTTTTGTAGCTTAATAATTATAAATACCCTGATTCCCTGTAGGGGATAATCATCAAATAATGAAACCCGGAAAATTTACCCAATTATATGTGCAGCTGGTTTTTGCTGTAAAATACAGGAATGCGCTATTAACCTCAGGAAACAGGAAAAGGTTTTTGGGAGACGTTGTTTAAGCTCTACGAGGTATATATTGTGATTTGATTTCTTTTACAAAACTGGATGTCCTACGGATAAAAGTTTATAAAATGAATAAATATAAAAGGATGGCAAATGTTTATAAACGATGGCCATCCTTTTAATATTTCTGGAGGAAAAACGAAAGAGCATAATCATCTGCTGATTCTCATTTTCTTCCATTCTCTTCTTCTTTTAAAACAATCCTTCAATTGAAAGATAACGTTCGCCTGTATCGTAACTAAAAGTCAATATTCTTGACCCTTTTGGTAACTCCTCTATTTTTTTTGCAACAGCAGCCAGAGATGCTCCTGATGAGATTCCAACAAACAAGCCTTCTTCTTTGGCTGCACGCTTTGCATATTCAAAAGCCTCTTCCTTGGAAACAGGAACTGTTCCATCTAAATATTCAGTACGGCAATTTTCGGGAATAAACCCGGCACCAATTCCTTGTATTGGATGTGGCCCTGGTTCTCCACCACCAATCACGGGCGAAAGTTCCGGCTCAACAGCAAACGATTTTAAGTTTGGAAATTTTTGCTTCAGAATTTCACTTACTCCCGAAATATGCCCTCCGGTTCCTACGCCAGTTATTAAGTAGTCAAATCCATCAGGGAAATCTTTTAGAATTTCCTCGGCAGTGTTAAAACGATGTGCATCAATATTGGCTTCGTTATCAAACTGCGATGGTATCCAGGCTTTTTCTCCGTGTTCTGCCGCAATTTCTTCAGCTTTGGTTATGGCACCTTTCATTCCTTTTTCTTTCGGTGTAAGCACCAGTTCAGCACCATGAGCAGTTAAGATTCTACGCCGCTCAACCGACATGGATTCCGGCATTACCAGGATTAATTTATAGCCTTTCACAGCAGCAACTAAAGCTAGCCCGATTCCTGTATTCCCGGAAGTTGGCTCGACAATCAAACTTTCGGGTTTTAGAATGCCCCTCTTTTCGGCATCTTCAACCATCGAAAGCGCAATGCGGTCTTTGATGCTACCTCCAGGGTTGGTTTTTTCCAATTTTACGTACACTTCATAATCTTCCGAATAAAGCTTGTTTACTTTAATTAATGGCGTGTTGCCAATTGTTTCAAGAATGTTGTTAAACTTCATTTTATAATTTTTAAGGGTTTGTAGTTTCACTTTTATACAACAAAAAAAGCCTTCCGGTATGGAAGGCTTTTGATCTATTCATTACTAAAAACTATTCGCTTATATATACCTTCCCCGTGTTGTGATTTCACAGCAACACATACACATATTTTTGAAGGTATAGTTCATCTCTTTTCTTATCTGGAACAATTATAAATAAAAAAATCCAAAAAATACTTCTTTATCTGAAATTAATTTCGATAGGTAAGCCATTTAACGATTTCTTTAAAGTTAACTTTCTTGCCATACATTAATATTCCTGTTCTGTAAATTTTACCGGCCATCCAGATTGTACCTAAAATTGAAAGTATTAAAATTGACATTGAAAGTATCAACTCCCATGCTGGTACGCCGTAAGGTATCCTGGCCATCATAATTACAGGAGATGTTAGTGGGATCATGGAAGTCCAGAATGCGATACCACTTTCAGGGTTTTTAATAACAGCGAACAAAACGATAATTGAAAAGATTAATGGAATGGTAACCGGAAGCATTAATTGCTGCGCATCTTCTTCGTGGTTTACAGCAGAACCAACAGCTCCCAGAAGGGAAGCATACATCAAAAAACCTCCTAAAAAGTAAAAGAGGAATGAAAAAAGGATCATTTTAAGGTTTAGGTTCTTAGCCATTTCAATAATCTCAAGAGCGACGTTTTCCTGAGCTGCTCCAGCCTGAACTTGTTGCATCGCTCCGGATTGCATTAAATTTTGGGACTGACTCATCATCTCAGCCTGATCAGGAGCAAGGGCCATTTGTATCCCGGTAACTATTGCTGTCCCAAATACAATCCAGAAAACTAATTGAGTAAGTCCTACCAGTCCAATACCAATGATTTTTCCGAATAGAAGCTGGAACGGTTTTAGTGAAGAAATAATTACTTCAACAATACGATTGGTTTTTTCTTCCATAACACCCCGCATTACCATTGCACCATATATAAATACAAACATGTAAATGATAAAACCGGCTGCATATCCAAAGCCCATGGCCATTTCGGTTGAACTTTTTACCGATTCGCCTTGCTCGCCAATTTTAATGGTTTCAAGCTTGATCCGGGTTTTTGTAGCTGCCAGTTTTTGCTCCAGGTCAGGAACTCCTGATTCTTCGATAACACGTTGCTTTTTGTCATTTTCAAGAATTCGCTCCAGTTTACGGTCAACCATATTTTTGATATCCATATTGATTTGCTTGTGCGAAATCATCTGCACACGGTTGGATGCAAGTAGGTTGTGGGGAATGTGCAGCAGCGCGTAAAATTTATTCGATTTTAGATTTTCTTTTTCTTTCAGGTATTCTTCTTCAGGCATAAAATGAAAATGGGTGTATTCCGTATTTTCAATTCTGCCAAGAAAAATCCCTGTTTCATCATGCACGCCAATAATTCGTTCTTTCTCATCGTCCATCATCGCAAGGTAAGTAGGAAGTACTGTCATTCCTGCGAAAAGAAACGGAACCAATAACGTAAATATGACGAAGGATTTCTTTTTAACCCTTGTTAAGTATTCTCGTTTTAGAACTAATAATGATTTGTTCATGGCTTAGTTTTTTTGATTGGCTTGTTCAACAACTTTAATAAACACTTCATTCATACTTGGAATAAGTTCCCGAAAAGAGCGAATCTCCATTTTTTGCATCAGGTTTTGTAAAACTTCGTTGTTTGACTCGCCATTCGTTTTTTGAAATTTTACCAACTGGGTACTTCCTTTTCGTTCGTGTTTTATAAGCTGAAAACCATTTCCGGCAAATTCCTTGGAAACATCAGCTTCAACTTTTGTTTCAATCTCAAAAATGTTGCTTTTGTATTTCTCCTTTACTTCATGAATCTCACCATCAAGTATTTTTTTTGATTCGTTGATAAGAGCAATATGATCACACACTTCTTCCACAGAGGCCATGTTATGAGTAGAAAATATAATTGTTGCACCTTTTGCTTTGAGGTTCAGAATTTCGTTTTTAAGAAGGTTGGTGTTAATCGGGTCAAAACCACTAAAAGGTTCATCAAAAATCAAAAGTTTCGGTTCGTGAACAACGGTTGTAATAAACTGTATCTTTTGCTGCATCCCTTTGGAAAGTTCTTCCACTTTTTTATTCCACCAGGCCTGAATCTCAAACTTCTCAAACCAGTGTTTTAAGTTTCTCAAGGCATCCTTTTTTGACATGCCTTTAAGCTGGGCAAGGTATAAAACTTGTTCACCTACTTTCATTTTTTTGTAAAGCCCACGTTCTTCCGGGAGGTAGCCAATTTGATAGATGTCGGTCGATTTAAACTTTCGACCTTCAAATAGTAATTCCCCCTGGTCGGGTGCCGTAATCTGGTTGATAATACGAATGAGTGTAGTTTTTCCAGCGCCATTAGGGCCAAGAAGACCGAAAATGCTTTGGTCTTTTACCGAGATGCTCACTTTGTCAAGTGCCCGGTGGCCTACATAATCCTTGATAACATCTGTTGCCTTAAATAATTCCATTCAACGAATTTTAGTGTTATGTTTATTGGTTAGGGTAACAACTCAATTGTTACAAAATTGTTTATCAAATTTAGTAAAAAAGCATTGTGTTTTTTATTAAGTTATGCGAATCAAGAGTTGAAAATCTTTCCTTTAAATCCGGATTTTCCTGAATATTTAGAATAAACCCTTGATTCACATATTTTTATACAAGTACTCTG
>JANQII010000192.1 GCA_028282195.1 Prolixibacteraceae bacterium | reverse complement strand
AGTAACTGTTGGGGAATTGTTTTTTAGAATTATTATAGCGTATTTTTTGGTTAGGCCAGGCGAATTTGACGCGAATAGCACCGCTATTTAAGGAAAATTCAACGCAGGATAACCGAAACCAGCCTGCCGGCTGGCAGGTAAGACGCATAATAAAATAAAAGGATAAATTCCTAACAGTTACTTAGAATAAGATTAATATTTAAGCATCGAAGAAAACCGCTTGGCTTGATTGTCCGGCGGTTTTTTTGTGAGCAAAATCTGCTATCAGTTACGAGTTGACTTTGTTAATTAAGTAGATCTTTTAAATGGCACATCAATTATTTTTTAAATCTTAATTTATAGCTAAAATAGATTTCCAAACCACCTGAAAAAAGAATACTTTTGTGTCCGCTAATAGCTAATTATTTAAAACGATTATAAATTATGGCTGATATACAAAAGACTGTTTTAATGATCCTTGACGGGTGGGGAATTGGTGATGGTTCAGAAAGGGATGTAATTGCATCGGTACCTACTCCTTTTATGGATTCACTTCAAAAAGAGTATCCTAATTCACAGTTAAAAACTTCAGGTAGGGATGTTGGTTTGCCAAAGGGGCAAATGGGTAATTCTGAAGTAGGCCACCTGAACATTGGTGCAGGAAGGATTCTTTACCAGGATATGGTAAAAATTACCAAAGCAATTGAAGATAAAAGCTTGTGGGAGCATCCACAAATTAATAAAGCATACCATTACGCTAAAGACAATAATAAGAAAGTTCACCTGATTGGTTTGATCGGGCCTGGAGGGGTACACGCCTTAAGTACCCATATGGTTGCACTTTGTCAGATTGCTACAGACATGGGGCTGGAAAATGTATTTGTGCATGGTTTGACTGACGGGCGTGATACTGATCCACGCTCAGGTTACGGTTTCCTTGAAACAGATTTGGAAGCTTTGAAATCAACCAATGCGAAGTTTGCTTCAGTAATTGGTCGTTATTACGGAATGGACCGTGACCGTAATTACGATCGTTTAAAGTTGGCTTACGATCTTTACACAAAAGGTAAAGGCGATAAGTCAACTGATTTGCTGGCAACAGTAAAAGCTTCATACGATGCAGGCGTTACAGACGAATTCCTAAAACCAATTGTAATGGTTGATGAGAATGAAAACCCTGTAGGTATTATTGAAGAAGGTGATGTGGTGATTTGCTACAACTTTCGTACAGACCGTTTACGCCAAACAACTATTGCTTTTACCCAACAAGATTTACCTGAATATGATATGCAAACTATGGATTTGCAGTGGTATACGATGACCAACTACAAAGCTGATTTTGCAGGGATCAATGTG
This sequence comes from Prolixibacteraceae bacterium, assembly GCA_028282195.1. Taxonomy (GTDB): domain Bacteria; phylum Bacteroidota; class Bacteroidia; order Bacteroidales; family Prolixibacteraceae; genus Sunxiuqinia. Next base: position 6,090 of record JANQII010000192.1, on the reverse strand, counting down.
ATTTTCGACAAAGAAAATCCAACGAACACAATGGGGGAAGTGGTTTCAAATGCTGGCTTAAAACAGATTCGTATTGCTGAGACTGAAAAGTACGCTCACGTAACATTCTTCTTTAGTGGTGGGCGCGAAGATGAATTCGAAGGTGAAAAGCGAATTTTGATCCAGTCTCCTAAGGTTCCAACCTATGATTTGAAACCTGAAATGTCAGCTCCTGGTATAACTGAGGCTATTATCCCTGAATTACAAAAAGGCGAGGTAGATTTTGTTTGTCTGAATTTTGCGAATGGTGATATGGTTGGGCATACAGGTGACTATAAAGCTATTTCTGATGCTGTTGTTGCGGTTGATGATTGTGCACGAAGAGTTGTAGAAACTGCACGTGCCAACGGTTACAATGTATTGGTTATTGCAGATCATGGAAATGCCGATAATGCACTGAATGAAGATGGTTCTGCAAACACAGCACACTCACTGAACCCTGTTCCTTGTGTTTATGTAAGTGACAATAAAGATCTTAAATTGAAAGATGGGGTATTAGCCGATGTAGCTCCAACTTTATTGAAAGAGATGGGCTTGAAAATTCCTGCTGAAATGACCGGAAATATTTTGATTGAAAAATAATATTTGAATATCATTCTCACGGAAGGGGGAATCTTTTTTGATTTGGGAGATTCCTGCTTTCGCAGGAATGGGTTTCTTTTTCTGAAATGCTTGAAATAGGGAAAACCATAGTAAGCTTTGATGTTCTTGAAGAACACTTTCTTTGTGATTTGATGAAATGCAAGGGAGCTTGTTGTGTAGAAGGGGATTCAGGGGCTCCATTAACAGAAGAAGAGGCAGCAGAGATTGAAAAAGTTTATTCTGAGTTTGAAGAATATCTTCCGGAAAAACACAAAGCAGAAGTTAAAAAGCAAGGTTTTTCTTCAATTGATGAAGACGGGGATTTGGTTACACCTTTGGTTGATAACCGCCAGTGTGCATATACCTTTACTGATGAAAATGGCATTTTGAAATGTGCTATTGAAAAAGCTTTTTTTGAGAAAAAGATTAATTTTCGCAAACCTGTTTCATGTCATTTATTTCCTATTCGAATAACCGAATATAAACGATTTGATGCTGTTAACTATCAGCAGATAGACATCTGTAAACCCGGGCGGGAGTGCGGAAAAGGACAACAATTACCTCTGTACAAATTCCTGAAAGAACCCCTAATCAGTAAATATGGAGAGAAGTGGTATGAACAGCTTACGATAGCTGCAGAAGAAAAACCCTGGAAAAAATAATCATAAGTTTTTGTTAGGGTAAATAGTTTGAATTTGTATTTTTATAAGATCAAGCTCAGACTATTTGGATGGAAAAAGTTGCGTTTTTTAATAGGTCATTTACGCTATTAGACAAACCAAAATACCGCTGGATGTTGATACTTTTTATAACTGGATTCAGTATCTTTTTTATCAATGTCTTTGTCCCTTTCAATATAAATAGCTGGTATAACGATTCCGGTATTCAGCAATTTATACGCTTGTCCGGTTTTGGAATCTTTGGGGGGTTAATTCTTGTGTTATCTCAATTTGCTGTTCGAAATGTGTTTGGGGTAAAAAGCTTCAATGTTGGAACATTTATTTTGTGGGCAATTGGAGAGCTTTTTCTAATGACGGTATTTTTTGTGATTTATGATAATGTCTGGTCAAGCAACTTTAGTCGGTTCTTAATTATATTTCCCGATACTTTGAGATATACTTCTCTTGGGATTCTGATTCCTTATTCGTTGGCATTGTTATTTATTGCACAAGTTATAAAGATTAAAGAAGTTAGGGAACTGAAAAGAAAATCTGATTTAGCCCAAAGAAATGATGAGCTATTGGATTTTATTGATGAAAAAGGAATTGTTCGCTTTTCAGTTTCAGTTAGCCAGTTACTCTATTTCGAGTCGGCAGACAATTATGTTTTTATCTACTATATTTTGAAAAACGAAATAGAAAAAGGGATCATTCGAAATTCAATGAAAAATGTAGAAAAGTTGGTTGAAGGTTTATCGATTATTCGTTGTCATCGATCTTTCATGATTAATTTGAAAAAAATTGAATTTGTTGACTATAAAAAATCAAACTGCAAAATCAAACTGCTGGAATGTGATACGCTTATCCCGGTTTCGCGTAAGTATTTCCCAATGTTTAAACCTTATCCTGGGGGCAGTAATGTCATTTACCCCTAAATACGTTTATTCGTCCCTTTGATTTTTTTTTCTGAAAATTGCCTGATAATTTTGAATACATCAGTTGAGAAAAGCTGATATTCGGTTTGAAAATTATTAACGTAAAAGAAAATCAGAATGAAAAAAGTATTTGTATTACTGGTAGTAATGATTGGAAGCATAATGATGCTTAATGAAGTAAATGCTTCAGAATTTAAAAAATTTGAAGGAACATGGGCATATAAAGTTCCGACCGCACCCTATGAGTATAGTACCGGAGAATTGATTATTGATAAACTTGAGGGTAAGGAAACTGTCACAGTTAAATTTTCGGATGGCACTAAAGTAAAGGCAGAAAAAATCAGTTGCGAGAAAAGTGTAATAAAATTTAGCGTGTATGTAAACTATGAATATGTTGATGTTTCGTGCAAGCTTGAGCAAGGGAAACTGAAAGGGAAAGTAAATACTCCTGAAGGACCAATGGAGATTACAGCTCAGAAAAAATAACCACAATCTGTAAGCCATGAAAAAGCGGAGATGCAATTTTGTATCCCCGCTTTTTGTACGTGAAAATATTTTACCAGCTAAACTCAATGTTTAATTCAGAAGGGTCAATCCCCCATTCTTCAATTAACCTTTTACTGGCTCTTACATCATAATTCTTTCGGGAAATAACGTCATATTTTTTAAGCAAGTTTATGACACCATCCTGAATATCCATGCTCGTTATTTTAAGGCAATCAATGGTGTTTAAAGCATGTGTCCTGACAAACTGATTGGGTGCTTTAAGATTTTCGAGTAATATTTTTTTTGCAAAACTGGTTTCTCCAAGTTTGTAGAGGGCTTCTGCGGCCACAATTGATACATTGGCTGATTTATCTTGAGATGCTTTCTTTAGTTCGTCAATTTTATCCGTGGCTTTGTCCCCCAATAGTAATAAACCGGTAGCCCCCCAATATCGAATTGCAGAATCTTCATTTTTTAAGAATGTGCATAGTTTATCCAGATTCGTTTCATTTGCTTCAACGGCTACATTAGCTGCTTCAATTATTGGTTGAAGGTCAAAGCTACCGGAGCGAAAATAATCATAAGATGAAAGATCTTCACTCCTGTTGGAACGTTCGGCTTCAGGAATAAAACCAGTGTCTTTTATTTCTATGCTCCACTGGCTTAAAGCTGATTTCATTTCTTCAAGTACATGCTTATACTCAGGGTTTTTTGCAAGATTGTTAATTTCCCAGGGATCATTTTCTGTATCATAAAGTTCTTCAGAAGGTTTAGTGTTCCAAAAAACACTTTGAATTTCATTGCACTCACCATTATCGAACGCTTCTTTCCATGATCGTGCAGAAGGAGCCCTTAAGAAATATTCAAGATGTTGTCCGTAAATTCTGTAGGGCATATAGTTTTGTATGTAACGAAACTTTTTGTTACGAACAGACCGGCTCATATCATATCGTTCGTCCATACGTCCCCTGAACATATAAACGTTATCAGTAACAGGTGTTTTTTGTTTACCTAAAAATGCGTTTCCTTGCATGTAAGCAGGTATTTCAATTCCTGTAATGCTAAGCAGTGTTGGAGCAAGATCAACAAAACTTATGAGCCGGCCAACTTTTGAGTTGGGAGCTTTCCCCGGGAATAAGTGTTTGTATTTTTTGGGTATCCGAACAATGAAAGGGACCCGTGTACCGGAATCGTAAAGAAAACGTTTGCTTCTTCCCAACACTCCCCCATGGTCACTAAAGTAAAATACAATTGTGTTTTCGGCGAGGCCAGCTTCTTCAAGTTCTTTCAGTTTTTTACCAAGCCAGGTATCCATGTCTTCAATTTTATCATAGTACTGTGCCCAGTCGTGTTCCATAGCTTCGGTCCTTGGATGATATGGTGCTATTGGAACTTTCTTGGGATCGTGTCGAAGTTCTTCAGAAGGGATAGATTTATGGATGCAGCTTTCATGGCTGATTGTTGAGTTGAATACAGCAAAGAATGGTTGACCCGGTTTTCTGTTTTTGTAGTGGGCATTTTTACTGCTTTCATCCCAAATACCCTTAGTCTGTGCCGGGGCAATGTTATAATCTTCTTTGGAATTGTTGGTACAGTAATAGCCTGCTTCTTTTAAAAACTGGGGTAATAATCTTACTTCTTCGCCCTTTTTATAAAAGCTACGCATGTGCTGGTTTCCACCAGAATTAGCATAAACTCCTGTTATAATTGTATTTCGGGCAGGTGCACAAACTGGAGCATTTGCATAGGCATGGGTATAAAGAAACCCTTCCGAAGCCAACTTATCCATGTTGGGGGTTGTAGCAAAATCATCTCCATAACAGCCGGCAAAAGGACTGTTGTCTTCAGAAGTTAACCACAAAATATTTGGGAGTTCTTCAGGAACTTTTTCGGTACAAGAATAAAAATTAGTTATTGAAGTAATAATTATAAAAGCAAAAGAGAGTAGCTTAAGCAGGTTCGGTTTCATCGTGTTTAGGTTTTGTATTTAAATCTTGAGTAAAATTATAAAACAATACCTATTTATAAAACTTAAAGTTTAGGCAACAATTTCAACTCTGTTTCCTTCCGGATCAAGAATAACCGATTCATAAAAGCCATCGCCCGTTGTGCGTGGTTCACTAACTACCTTAAAACCATCATCTTTAAATTTATTTGTAAGCTTGTCTACTTTAAGTTTTGAGCCAACGCTTATGGCAAAATGTGTAATTCCGAGGTACTGTTTTTCAAGTATATTTCGTGATTTAGGAATTCTTGGCATCTGCATTAGCTCAATGCTGCAATCACCATTGAAATATATAAAATAGGAGCGAAAATCTTTGGTGTGATTATAATATCCACTGCTTGAGCTTGCATCAAAATAGTGCAGGTAGAAATTTCTCATTCCTTCAAGGTCGGTTGTCCAAATTGCAATGTGTGTAATTTTCATGGTTCTGTTTTTTTAACTTGAACTAATTTATTCTTTAGCTTCCCATTCATCAAAAAACTGATGCAAAAATCTTTCCATAAATTCATGTCGGCTTTCAGCATATTGTTTAGCCGTATCTGTGTTCATTAAATCTTTGAGAAGAACGAGTTTCTCATAAAAATGATTAATCGTTGATCCGCCGTTTGCTTTATAGGCTTCAAACGAATCATGATATTCCGGTTTTGAACCCGGATCATGAAGTAGTCGGTTTTTATTTCCACCGTAGGAAAATGCCCGGGCTATTCCAATTGCACCAATTGCATCAAGCCGGTCAGCATCCTGCACAATTTGAGCTTCAAGGGAATCGGGTTTCGTATTAACGCCAGCTCCTTTAAAAGAAACTTGTTTGATGATATCGATTATTTGATGGCGAACTTCATCCTCAATATTAATCTTTTTAAGCCAGTTTGCCGTTTTTGTATATGACTCCGTGCCATTGTCATTTAACTTCCAGTCATCAAGATCATGAAGTAAAGCTGCAAGTTCAACTGTAAAAAGATCTGCACTCTCGGTTTCTGCAATTTCGGTTTCTGCAATTTTAAGGGATAGCTTTCTAACCCGCTCAATATGCCACCAGTCATGACCACTGCTCTCATTACCAAGCTCTTGTCGGATGTATTTTTTAGTTTCAAGAAGTTGCTCTTGTTTGTTCATGACATTTAAAGTTAAAACGGTTCGCGGGATTTAATAAGTTGTACCCAGCTTTGAAATATGAAATTACTTCGATCTGAATTAATTTACAAGCAAAAATTGAAATACTGAGAGACTGTTTAAATTTTATTTTTTAGAATGATTTTGATGTATTTTTTGCATAAACGACTTGTCCCGGTTAAACCAACGATTTTTTAAAGGGAGTTTATCTTACATCACTTAAATCTGAAATCGACCTTAAAATTATATAGCCAAGGAATATATGGACTAA
>JANQII010000244.1 GCA_028282195.1 Prolixibacteraceae bacterium | reverse complement strand
GAAGTGCCTTATGGGTTGCAATCAAACCCACCTTCTTTGACGGTGGATATTTAATCAAAAGAATTCCTCGAGGCTCTGCCTCGGGGTTTCCTTATCATTCTCCCCTGAATTCAGGGGAGATGTCGTCCGGCAACTGTCGGATGACAGAGGGGTATAATAATGAAAATCCGGTTTTCAACCTTTTAGGTTGAAATGAAGTTGGCGGGAATACTCCTTGGCTCTGCCACGGGGATAGTCAACTTTAAGGATTTTCTTTATTAAGTAGTTAAATTAATTCGACAAAAAAGTACCAGGTCATCATTCCCGAAGCAATCAGCTTCATCATGGTGCCCAGAAGGAAACCTACAAATGAGCCAAATCCCGCTTTAATAGCAGCGGTTCGATCTTTTCCGCCCGAAAGTTCAGCAAAAACAGCACCGGCAAAAGGCCCGATGATTATACCAAACGGAGGAAAGAAAAATAAGCCAATTATTAATCCAATCACACTTCCCCAGACTCCACGCTTACTTCCTCCAAATTTTTTGGTTCCCCATATAGGAACTACATAATCCAGGGCGTAAACTACAACGGTTACAATTGCCCAAATAATTAAGAACTTTGAAGAAAAGTGGTATTTGTCCGTAAAATGAAGGAATAACAACCCCAGATAACTTAATGGTGGCCCGGGTAAAACAGGAAGTATCCCCCCCGCTATTCCTAAAAGCATAAATAAAATTCCGAATCCGATTAAAACGTAGTCCATTATTGTTTGTTTAGAATTTGTTTTTTTGAAGTTGCAGCAAATATACCAATCAGGATAACGCTAAATGCACATACCAAATAGCTTAATTTGAGTAAGTTTTCTTCTTCGATGAGATAAATTGAAAATTCACTGATCTGATTTGCATACTGGATTTCAAGTAAAACCATTCCATTATTGATGGCATGGCCGATTATGCATGCAAATATATTTCTGGTAATCACCATTACCCAGCCTAAAAGTAGCCCGAGAAGAAATGTTGCCGGGAATTGCCAGGGGTTTAAATGAAATAAAGCAAATAGTAATGCAGAAGCAACTATGGCAATGATTTTGGGGTAGTTACGCATAAAACCATGCATGATAACCCCTCTGAAAATAAGTTCTTCAAAGACAGGAGCGATGATGACTATTTTCATAAATGCCCCATATATCCCGTAATCGCTTTCAAAAACACGATTAAATAACTCCCAAAACCAGGCCGGTGGAGGAAATACTTTGTCAATAGCAATGTTAATTTTTAAAAGGTAAATATGAGCTGACCATATAAATAAAACAACTGGAATAAAGATTAAAGGGTTAAACCACTTAACCGGGAACAGGTTTGTAAGCTTCGTTTTTGCCTTTCGGTAAGCGTAATAAAGAATAAAAAAAATAGAACCTACGCCTAAAACAATTTTTTTTATTGGATTGTAAAGGTATTCTGTTCCATGATAATAATCCCAGATTGCTAAAGGAAAATCTACAATTGTTTGAATGAATATATATAATATAACCAGATGGGCTGCTCCCAAAACTGTTGGATAATATTTAACCTGACTCGAATTCATTCAATAGATTTTGACCCTAAAATAACGACTTTTCCTCAAAAAAGAACAGGAAGCGAAAACGAATTCCACTTCCTGTTCACATATAAAAATCCCACTCTATAAATCTTTTTTAGCCAGGTAAAAGTCCATCATCTCATAATCAGACTTTTCGCGTTCTTCCATCTCATCAACTGTTTTTGGTGGAGGAACGATAACTTTTTCTCCGGGAACCCAATTAAGAGGTAGTGCAACAGCGTGTTTATCGGAAGTTTGTAATGCTTTTAGCGTACGAATAATCTCGTCCATATTTCTTCCAACATTTAGCGGGTAGTACATAATCAAACGTACTTTACCGGTCGGGTCAATAATAAATACGGCACGCACAGTAGCAGTTTCACTTTCATTAGGTTGAAGCATCCCGTATAATTTGGATACTTTCATATCGATATCTGCAATAATCGGAAAATTGAAAAGTACTCCCGAGTTCTTTTTAACATTGTTTACCCACGCTACATGCGCATGAATACTGTCAATGCTTAATCCTATTAATTTTGTGTTAAGCGCTTTGAATTCGTCGCTGCGTGTTGCGAACCCACTCATTTCAGTTGTGCAAACCGGTGTGAAATCAGCTGGATGTGAAAATAGAATAACCCAACTTCCTTTGTTGTATTCTGAAAAATTGAGTGGCCCATGTGTGGTTTTTGCTTCAAAATCAGGAGCTGTGTCACCGATTCTTGGCATTTGATAGATTTGTTCTTCCATGTTTTAGCTATTTTATGTGATTGATATTTCCAATCATCTATAACTATTTTATTAGTAACTTGTTCAAGTGGGATTGTTATTTTTACACGAAGTTAATTATTCTTTTTTAATAAAACATTTGTTCTTAAAATTTCAAGCGGGTATCGCTGATCGTGATCTGAACTATGGTGATTTCAATTTTACCCAAATAAGCTTTCCTGCATCTTTTCCCGAACTTATTCGTTTAAGGAATTGCTTATAAACATTAAGTTGTTGAAATCTAAAGAAAAAACTTGCGAGAGTACTTGATAATTTGAAAATAATGTACTTATTTTGCGAACTGTTTGAAAAACGTGTGATTCTGAATAAAAATAGAAGACAATGTCAAGAGTTTGTCAAGTTACTGGAAAGAAAATGATGGTGGGAAATAATGTTTCCCACTCAAAAAGGAGAACAAAACGTAGGTTTTTGCCTAATTTGTTCAAGAAGAAATTCTATCTTCCTGAGGAAGACCGCTGGATTTCATTGACAGTTTCCGCTGCAGGTATTCGTACAATCAATAAAAAAGGATTGAGCGTTGCCTTGAAGGAAGCTAAAGAAAAAGGATTCGTAACGAATATTTAAAAGCGTAAACAATGGCTAAAAAAGGTAATAGGGTCCAGGTTATTTTAGAATGTACTGAACACAAAGAAAGTGGGGTTGCAGGTACTTCAAGGTACATTACTACTAAAAACAGGAAGAATACCCCAGATCGTTTGGAGTTGAAAAAATACAACCCAATTTTGAAAAAAGTAACTGTTCACAGAGAAATCAAATAATACTATAAGATATGGCTAAGAAAGCAGTTGCATCATTACAAAAAGGAGCTGGTAAAGGTTATGCTAAAGTGATCAAGATGGTCAAAAGTGACAAAACCGGGGCTTACACATTTCAGGACGATGTAGTACCTAACGAAATGGTTAAAGATTATTTTAAGAAGTAAAAATATTTTTGCTTAGATATTTGAAAACGGATGACCTAACAGTTGTCCGTTTTTTTATCCCCTCCTCCCGAATTCTCTGGATCGGAACCAGGGGTCAGTACAGGGGTGTCATCTTTTCAAAAGATGACACCCATTGCTTACGAAACACGCAACCCAAATTTTCATCTTCTTCCCAAGGCTTCCCTGCGGTTAAAAAAACGTACCACCCGTTTCGTTGAAGTGTCGTATGGCCATATTCCCACTTTACCTGGTAGTTTAATCTAAAGAATTCCTCGTGGCTCTGCCACGGGGATAGTCAACTTTAAGAATTTTCTTTATTTAATCCAAAAAACCACCGGATTATGAAGTGATTTATGATTACACTGGCGCTTTCTCTGGCAAGAACTTCCAGAAACGTTGTGGCATATGCTGACGTTGCAGTTTTAGGTTTTTTCTTTCTTTGATATTGATGTTGTCGAAATAGTTTTTCCAGAGAACCTGATAAGTGGTTTCACTTTCTTCCAGTATTTCTGACTTGATTTTTCCGTTTCTTCCATCAAAGCCTTTTTCTGTTAATACTACTTCTTCGGTTTTCTTTAGGTTGTAGTAAATACCATAGTCTCGTTTGATGTCGTAAATTAACCAGGGTTGATCTGCAAACCGGTTTTTAAAATGTTTGATCGTAAATGGCAGGACATTGTAGCGTGGTTCAATCGGCGAAAAAAACAAACCGTCTTTTGTCTTTTGAAATCGAACAAACTGAAGGATTCGCATGGTTTCCCGCATAACCTGTCGTTCTATTTTCTTCAAATCAAGTACATCCCTGTCCCCAAAATCCGTTTCAATGCTGTAACTTGATTCAAATACACGTTTCATAAACCGGTACAGTTTCATTTCAATGCCGTCTTCTTCCGACAAGAATGCGAGAAATGGTAGTTCATTGTTTCTGGTGTGCAGTTTCATTCGAAGAGCTTTCCATACCCGGTCTGCTTTCTGCTCGTCACTGGGGATATTCATTTTCTCCGCAAAAAGTACTTCCTGAAAATCCCGTTCGCGACAAATATCAATGGGAACAATCTTTTGAGCATAACATTCAAAAACTGTTGTTAGAAAACCCTCAAAACTATTATCGTAGATCATGTATGGCATAACATCAATTTTTATAATGAACCTGAAGTGCCGGTGTTTGATGGGGTGGGGTAAATGCAAATAAACTTAATTGAGTATCGCCTGGTTTTCTGTTTTTTGTATGACTTTCATAGATAATATGGCTGCGTAAACGTTCAGGTTCCCAGTGGCGCAATGCCGATGGAAGCTCATTGGCTGTGATGAAATATTGAGCTCTTTTCAAAACCACACCAATTTTCTTTAGATGATAGGTATTTAGCTTCCTAAACCTTCGGGCATCTACAATCATTTTGGCAGACTGAACACCGATCCCGGGTACACGCAGGATCATTTCGTAATCTGCCTTGTTTATATCAACCGGGAACAAATGAAGGTTTCGTATGGCATATGCCAGTTTCGGGTCGATATCTAAATCCAAAAAAGGTTGTTCAGGAGTTAGGATTTCATCAGCACGATAATGATAAAAGCGCATTAGCCAGTCGCTTTGATAGAGTCGGTTTTCCCTGACTAAGGGAGGTGCTTTTAGTGCTGGAAGTCGTTTGTCGTAGTCATTAACAGGTAGATATCCCGAAAAATAGACACGTTTTAATTGCTGTTCATGGTAGAAGTTAGATGAGAGCAAAAGTATCTGTCGGTCACTTTCCGGAGATGCGCCTACTATGAGTTGGGTACTCTGCCCCGCCGGGGTAAATACAGGTGTACGCCTGAATTTTTTTCGCTCTTCTTTGTAGACCTGAATTCCTTCAGCAATTTGGTTCATGGGTTGTATAACCCCTTTATAGTCTTTCTCTGGCGCGAGGTGTTTCAATTGCTGTTCGGTTGGAATTTCAATGTTTACGCTAAGTCTGTCAGCATACAGGCCTGCAGCCCGGATAAGCTCAGGACTTGCCCCCGGTATGGCTTTTAAGTGAATGTATCCATTGTAGCGTTTTTCTTTGCGAAGCTTTTTGGTAACCAACATTAGCCTTTCCATGGTGTAATCCGGGTTTTTAATTACTCCCGAGCTCAAAAAAAGTCCTTCGATGTAATTTCTTCTGTAAAAACCAATCGTTAGGTCCACGATTTCCTGAACGGTAAAAGTTGCCCTGGGGCGGTCGTTGCTCTTGCGGTTGATGCAATAGGCACAATCGTAAATGCAATGATTGGTCATCAGTATTTTTAGCAGACTGATGCATCGCCCGTCATCGGTGAAACTGTGGCAAATACCACAGGCTACAGCATTGCCAATGCCTCCGTTGACATTGCTGCGGTTATTTCCACTAGATGCGCACGATACATCGTATTTTGCTGCGTCTGCTAATATTTTTAGCTTTTCCTGTACTTTTTCATTCATTCTAAGCTATCTTTAACTGTTTTTCAATATGGCTTGAGGCAATAATTAATACAAAATTACTAATAAAATTAGTAATTGCTACTATTTTTAGATAGATTTGTTTTATGATTTTTTTAGCACAGAATATCAAATATTTACGAAAGCAAAAGAATTTTACACAGCAAAAACTAGCAGACGAACTGAATGTGAAAAGAGCTTTGGTCGGTTCATATGAAGAGGGAAGGGCAACCCCAAAACTTGTTGTACTTCAGGATATGGCTAAGCTTTTTGATCTGTCAGTAGATCAATTAATTGGTTATGAGCTGGAAAAAGAGGGGATACGAACTTCAGAATCAAAGAAAGAACTACAGATTTTGCCAATTGTGGTAGATGATAAGAATGAAGAGCTGATTCCGATTGTACCCGTAAAAGCTTCTGCCGGGTATCTAAATGGTTATGCTGATGCTGAATTTATCGGTTCATTGCCCCATTTTGAGTTCCCGATCCCTGTATTATCCAACGAGAGAAC
>JANQII010000178.1 GCA_028282195.1 Prolixibacteraceae bacterium | reverse complement strand
ACCATCCAATTTGTGAATCATCTTCAACTGTTTTCTTAAAAATTAGATAATAACCAGTTTTACTTGTTGATATTACTTTCCAATACTTATCCCAATTATTATGATGCCTGTGTATCGATACAATAGATGCAGGGTAGCTGTTCCAAAAAGTCTCCGTCTTATTTTCTACCGTAATTGTATCATCCTTTTGAAAGAATAAATACCCATCCGGGGAATGATATAATAACTCAAAGCCATTTGATGGACGGATATATCCAATAATACTTCCACCTGAAGATGGAATATCGGTAGTCATTAATTCCCCATATTCAATAAAAAAATCAGTTTTAGTATCAGCATTGATATCGATATTTGTAGTTGGTGGAATTTCAGGTCGTTTTCCATATAAATCTTCAGCTGTATTCTCATTTTCACTACAAGAAATTAAAGCAGCAATGGTGAAGAATAACCCAATGAGTTTTCTGTAATTATTTGTCTTGTTTCTTATTTTATAGGTAGTCATATTTATGTTTTTTACTTTGAGTTTTACGTACATTAGTTGTTTCTGCAAAACAAAACACGAATTATATCCGATCATTCTGGGCGTGCTAGCGGTGCTTAGTTTTATTTTTCAATGTATTCGTACTTTATACTTAACCTCTTGGTCAAAACTTTTCCGAATCTTCTTATGTCAGATTTTGGGATATTGCATTTTAGTTTTGTTTGATTTTTATCTTTCTCAATAATTATTAACTCGTAGCGTCTGTCATAAAAAAAACCACCTGAAAGTAATGCAAAGAAGAAAAATAAATATTCATATATTATTAAATCTGTCACTGTAAGCGAAGCACCTTTATCTTCTATTATTACTTTTTCAATATTATAGGTTTTGAAAGTTCTTTTCTTTTTAGTAAGTAATAGAAGAAATCTTTCGTCAAACTCTATGATGTTTGAACCAATAGAAATATAGTTGGTCTTATTTAATAGAAGACTCAAAAAAGCAATAACATAATCAATGCAATTACAGTTGGATTATCTTTTATTACAAAAGAAAGAAGGAAAATCAATGCAATTATTATCATCCAATGGAAAATAATTTTTGGGTTTGGTCCAAGTCTAATCTTTTCATGCATGCTAGTTTGAGTATTTATTGTTTTTATCAAACAAAACACGAATTATTTGTTCATGCTAGTCTGGCATTAATTAAGCTCATCTAAATTAATCATTTTTGTTGGCAATTAATCTTTTGTTTATAATCTTTAGGTATGTTGGTTCTGTGCTTAGCAGGTTATCCTCCGCTGGCGCAAATTTGTAATTTGTGCCAATTACCTCTATTGCTTCTTCAAAGCAAAACACGGATCACAGATCCGCGCTAGCGGGGCTTACGAGTATGGGCTGGCTGTTCATTTTTCAAAATTTTTTATTGCTTTATAGATGTTTGAATATGAACCATTACCAGGTTTTAAACTTTTGCTATGATTAATTGCTATATCTTGTTTTGATATAAGAGCCTTTACCCACTTATCCTGCATCAAATATTTCTCTGTTTTATGGTAATCGGGAATATATTTTCTTAATTCATCCCGAATTGCATAGTAATTCGGGAAATGCCTGTTTGTCTGTTTGAAATGCAATAAAAACCAAAATTCTATTGATGGCAAACTATCACAAATTATAACATTTTCATTGTCTTTAAAATCATTAACAAACTTTGCTAATTTTTCCTTCTCCTCCTTATTCCGTTGCGATACATCAGCATCAAAAGCACAAATTACCTGCATGTCTGCCAATAAAAACTCTTTTACTTTTTTTTGTACATATTCAATATTCTTACCTTTTACAAATCCGCTGGGTTTTATTTTAATCTTATAACCTTTGATTTTTCTGAGATGGGTAAAATAGTACTTCTCGGTAACACCTTCTCCAACAACTCCGATATTTACTTTCGGTAATCGTACCATAAATTAATCGATGTTTGGAACAGCTCCAAATTTACCAAAGCGATATGCTTTTTGAAGCGATGAAATCCTGTTTAATCCTTTAAAATCTGTTAAGCGGTAAATTTCTGTTGCTCCATCTTCATCTTTTGCGGTAAAATAGAAGTTGTCCTTTCGCAAAATCTCGTCTTCATCGAACAAATTATCGTAATGAGTTGTCACCAACATTTGGGACTGTTCCGATTGCCTTAAAAAATTCTCAATAAGGTATTCAACAAGGCTTGGATGTAGCTTTGCTTCAATTTCGTCAACTGTTAGGAAAGCATTTTTGCTGGCTAATTCCTGCAAAGGCCCCGATAAACCAAATATTCTTTTTGTACCATCAGACTGCCATTCAATAGGAAAGGTGTAAGTTTCCGTTTCTCCTTTGTTTTTTACAGAATGTTCGAAGCTTGTATTTAAAGTTTTAATGGTATGCTCTTTCTCTAACCTTTTCAGTTCAACATCTGGAAGTCCCATTTCTTTCACATGCTGAATAAATTCATCTGATACTTCACTAACTATTTCTTCTGAACTTATATTTGAAATGTTAAAATCGGCATTTTGCAAATACCTTAAAATTGGTTCTTTAAAGTGTGAATCTTTATTTATTAACTGCTCTGTATAGTGTTGCAGCTTTGTAACAGGTTCTATTTTTGGCATAACATGGTATCTCATCCATGTAATTACATTCGAAATTTCTTTTATTTTGGTATTAACTTGGTTATATGCAGCAAAAAACGATATGTTGGGAAGGCACTTTAATGAAATAGCATCATGAATTGTGCTACTGATATTCATTTTTGCACCAAACCTAATAACCGAAACACCATCTTCATCTACTCTTTCAAAAATATTTGCAGGTTGTGTTCCTGGGTAAAAGTCAAGTTTCTCGAAAGTAGTAATATTATCTTTTACCGATAATTCATACTTGTATTTTATGTTATTTGCATAAAAAATAAGCTTAAAATCAGTAGGTTTATCTTTGTTCTCCTGATTAAGTAGAAAAGGTAAAAACTCAACAAAATCTTCCTTGTTGTCAAATGTTGCCAGCCAATAATCTTGGATAAAATCAAAAGCCTGTATCAGGTTTGACTTACCCGATGCATTGTAGCCGTACACTATCCCCAGTTTTAACAAACGCATGCCATCTGGCATAGTAACAACATGATACTCTTCAAAGTCAGTTACTATATTAGCTGCTTCAAAGCTTAATGTTTGCTCTTCTTTAAACGAAAGGAAATTCTTTATAGAAAGTGATTGTATCATTTCTCTATTTGCTAATTTTACTAAATTTACGCAAAAATATAAAATTAAACTCAGAAACAAATGTTTTTATGCATTATGAAACTTTTAACCTTTGGGGTAAAAACCTATTTATTTCTTCATCAGTCCATGTAAATTCTTCGTCTGAATTTCCATTCAACCCAAGTTGATTTTGTGCTGCTTGATAATCTTTGTATGTTGTTGTTGGCGAATATTTGCCAATACTGCTATATTGCTTTTGGTGTTCTCGTGCACTACTTCGTAACTCCGATAAATCATTTTCATTGCTTGCTAT
This sequence comes from Prolixibacteraceae bacterium, assembly GCA_028282195.1. Lineage (GTDB taxonomy): Bacteria > Bacteroidota > Bacteroidia > Bacteroidales > Prolixibacteraceae > Sunxiuqinia. The sequence goes on along the minus strand of JANQII010000178.1, from coordinate 31,965 downwards.
TTCTTCGATTAATATCAAATAAGAATCTCGAAGTTCTTTGTATGTCTCAGCTGCTAACCGATGGTTTACTTTAATTTCCGATATATCTTCTTTGTGGAACATTGTAAAAAGCAAACTAACGGCGGTTAAAATTAATCCTACATACGACAATACAGATAGAATCGTGTTTAATACTGAGTCTGTGAATGCATGGAAGGCAACAACCTGTAATATTATTAAAACAAGCGTGCTTCCAGATATCCAGGCAGTAATATTTTTATATAGATTTTGCCTTTGTTGTAACCTATTGTATGCTTTATAATGAATGCTATTCATAAATACACACTGAGCAAAAAAATGCTTTGTTGTTGATAGTAGAAGTTGATTCATAATAAATTCCTTGATTTTAAATATCGTCTAAATTCTGGACGGCTATACTTTCTCTTTTGTTTATAAATAATTGATGACTTGATAGTTTTTGTTTGAGTATCTTTTTAAGGACAAAAAATACTTTCCGGTGCGGCGAATGAAATGTTTTGTGATTTTATCTACCGATTGATTTCGCCTTAATCCCTTCACACATGCCAACCCAGTGCTGCGTTGCACTTGCACTGGGCTACTAAGGTTTAACCCCTTTCAATTTGTAAGTTCTTATTAAATTCTTTTTTAGTTTTCACACAGCCTCTTCAGGTCAGGGTAAAAGCCTAAACTGCCAATAATGGCTTTAGCCGTTAATCGATATTTTAACCGGACACTATGATTAACACCGGACTGATCCCGATCCGCTCTGCGGTCGGGATCTATAGGTTTTAATATAAATTGATAGCCCGCTGCTTGAGGCAGGGGACTTCATTTATCTATTTAAAATCTGTAGGTTTAAATGTGAATGTTTCCCCTTTGGTTGTTTCCTGAGAAATTAAACTTTCGTTGTACCTCAAGTTTAATTTGTTTCCAGCCAGGGATTTAACTTTTAAAGTAAGTAGTTTGCTATTTTCCCATTCCATAGAGATTTCAAAAGCACCCCTTCCTTTAATTCCCGTTACCTTACCTGTTGAAAGAGCCGAAGGAAGAGCCGGAAGGATATCCTGAAAGTAGTCGCCTTGTTCATCTCTTAAATGCGACTGTAACAGCATTTCTGTAATTCCGGATGTAGCACCGAAGTTTCCGTCAATTTGAAAAGGTGGATGCGAATCAAATAAGTTAAAATACAAGCCACCTTTATCTTGCATATTAACTCCATAGGTAATGGATGGAACCATCAAGTTCCGAAGTAATAAAAATGCATGATCCCCATCTAAAAGTCTGGCCCAAAAATTAATTTTCCATGCCCTTGACCAGCCGGTACCTCCATCACCACGATGAGAAAGAGTTACCTTGCAAGCTTCTGCTAAATCAGGTGTTGTTAATGGGTGAATTTCATTGCCCGGATGCAGTCCCCATAAATGAGATACATGACGGTGCTTGTTTTTCGGATCGTCCTGATCTGTGATCCACTCCTGCAATTGTCCGTGTTTACCAATTAAATTAGGTGCTATTTTTGAACGCTTCTCTTTCAGTATTTTTATGAAATCGGTATCTACGCCAAGAATTTCCGCTGTTTCAATGGTATTGGAAAAAAGATTTCTTATTATCTGATGATCCATTGCAGGCGCCATTACCAATCCTCCAATCTCAGGACTATTGCTTGGTCCGCTTACTAACCATTCCGGGTTGTTGGGATCGGGAACAAGGTATTCAACAAAGAATCCGGATGCTCCTTTTAACACAGGGTATACTCTTTGTAAATATTCTTTGTCATTGGTGAATTGATAATGCCACCACAAGTGCTGACACAGCCATGCACCACCAGTTGGCCAGATTCCATGATTCGCATTATTAATAGGGGCAGAGCCTCTCCAGATATCGGTATTGTGATGTACCACCCAACCATTCATGTTGTAATGTTCTTGTGCTGTTTTTTGTCCTGTAACAGCCAGTTCTTCTATCATCCGGATAAGAGGGTCAGTCAACTCCGAAAGATTTGTCATTTCCGCTAACCAATAATTCATTTCCGCATTGATATTGAGGGTGTACTTACTATCCCAGGGTGGAGCTAGTTTATCGTTCCATATCCCTTGCAGGTTAGCGGGTTGTGTACCTTTTCTTGATGATGAAATTAGCAAATATCTTCCATACTGATAAAGGAGCGTAACTAAGCTTGGATCTACATCTTCCTTGAAAGAAATCAATCGTTCATTGGTTGGTCGGTTTGAAATTTCTGATTTTCCCAGATCAAGTTCTACCCGGTTAAACAGCCTGCGAAAATCTTTTATGTGATCATTTTTTATTGTTTCATAGGATTTGCCATTCAGGTTGCTCAGGTATTTTTTACAACGTTCTGTTGGGTTTCCACTGATATCCTGGTAGTTGACAAAGCTGGTTGCAGCTACGAGGTACATCGTAACATGATTGGCATTACTCACTTTGATGGCGTTTTTTTCTGCTACTAATTCGCCACCTTCGTTAACTATTTTCAAACGTGCTTCAAAAGTGAGTTTACTTTTAGGATACGGTTTATTTTGCCTGTCCAGTTCATTGTGATAATTGTTTGCATTTCCTTTTAAAATAATTTCATCTCCCTCAACAGAAACTTTGTATTTTGAATGTGGAGAATCTAAACCAATATTAAGGTCTAATTCCCCCTTTTTGGAAGTCTCAATTCGAATTACAATCGCCTGGTTAGGTTCTGAAGCAAAAATTTCACGTTTAATATTTTCATCTTGTGTTTGATAAACTACCGATGAAATGGCATCTTCTAAATCCAGCAACCTTTTGTAGTTCTGAACATTTTCATGGTTTGGAAATTCCAGTAATACATTTCCAAAAGGCTGATAAGAAAGTTGTCCAAAAGGCTGTGACATAAAGCGCTCATTTCCCAGTTTATGAGCCTCTTTTTGTTTCCCTTCCCAAAGTAGATTACGAAGTTTGTTTAATACTTCATGGGCATTTTCATGTGTATAATCATGTGGTTGCCCGGTCCATAGTGTTTCTTCGTTAAACTGAATAACTTCTTTTTCAATTCCCCCGTAAACCATTGCGCCCAAACGACCATTACCAACAGGAAGTGCATCAGTCCATCTTTCGGCAGGTTTGTCATACCATAGCATCAGCGATGGATCCAGTTCTTTGTCAGGTTTTGAAATGTTGCAGGAAAATAGTATTAGTACCCATAATATCAGTATCGATCGACTAAAAACTTTCATGATTCTTTTATTAATAGTATGAATTTTTTCTTTAAATAATGGTCGTTTAACCTGGTTTCAAAGTGAACTTGTCAAAAGTTTAGCTAAAAATAGCCCCTGATATAGCTTCAACCAAACATTAACCGGATAAATGAATACCATTGAAAACAATAGAATACCCTCGGATTCCCGGAGAGAAACAATTGTTTTCCATTGTATTCGACGGTTTCCTACTGTTTTCCATATTCTTCAATCAGTTACATTTTTGTTTAAATGTACAATCTTTTTAAAAAACCAACTAACCTTAGTTTATTATTATCGGCTGCTATAAACTGTTTTTGTATAATTCAAACATTGGTTGACATTTGTTATAAAAAAACGGTTTCCTGTGAGGCGAATGAAATGCTTGGGCTATTATTTTAATAATTAATTTCGCCGCAGGTGAAAAGCAGGTTTGCCCGGAAAATGACATTACCCATTTGAAAAGTCATCCTGCCCAGGATCTTTGTCCCAAAAGTAACCCACTATAATTGAACAGATTCCGAAACACCTGCCTGACGGCAGTCAGGAGTTGCCAATGACAGATTTTTGTTCAGCTGTTTCAACGCTGTCAGGTTCTGTGAACGCTGACAGGTTTCGGGGAAAGACAAAGACCTGTCAGTGTGCTTGCACCTGACAGGGTCTTATAACCTCTGGAGCTCAATAGTTTCATAAGAACAGGCTACCCGCCTTATGCAGATAGCCTGTTTCCCCAATTGACATTGTGTTGACTATAACATTACAATTATCCTTTTACTTCATTGGCTGCATTGGCCTGCCATTCGTAATAGGCGCCATCATATACTTTAACTTTTGTATAATTGAGAATTGATGATAATGCCAGGTATACCATTCCTGCCCTTGTGCTGGTCTCACAATAAAGCACGATGGTTTTGTCTGGTGTAATCCCTTTTGAAGCGAACAAGCTTTTAAGTTGGTTGGCGGATTTTAAAAGCCCTTTTGAATCAAGAAGTTGATTAAAGTCCAGATTTTTTGCCCCTGGAATATGCCCTTTACGAAGTTTGGTTTCCGCTGTGCCGGCAAATTCGTCAGGCTTACGAACATCAAGTAATACATAAGAACCACCCTGGGCAGCTTTTTTGGCTTCGGCCATATCGGCTAATATTGCTGCATTAGGCTTCGCTGAAAAAGTAGCTTTGGCAACTTTTGTCGGAGCACCTGTAATTGGCTTTCTGGCAGCCTTCCATGCTTTCATATTTCCATCGAGCATTTTTACTTTCTCGGCCCCCATATGTTTAAAAATCCAGTATAATCGTCCTGCATATTTGCCTGAACCTTCATCATAAACAATAATTTGCTTATCAGAGCTGACACCTTTAGCCGATAAAATAGCTGCAATCTCATTCGCAGGTTTCAGTATGCTTTTTATTGGTCCTTCTTTGTAGAGTTCCGTGTGCGGTACATTAATTGCGTTTGGAATATGAACCTTTTTATAGTCAGTGGCTTTTCTGGCAGAAATAATCACGACATCTGGTTTTCGCAGTAATTTGGCCAATTCGTTTGCTTTTATTAAATCCTGAGCATTCCCCAGGGAAACGATCCCTGCTAAAAATGCAATAAGTATAATTCTGAAGATTTTCATTTTTGATATGTTTTTAGAATTTCACTTGTAACTGAATCATTAATCGATCGTTATTGATTTCCTTGGTTTGTTCTGCTGAATATTCATAATTGATCTGTAACCTTGTCCACTCGTTGAAAAAATAGTTAATGCCGTAAGTGGTTATTTGCTCCAGGTTATCATCCCTATCCATATCCGCATCGAAATATTCGTATTTAATAACGGGTTGGATTTTCCATGGGGTATCATATAGTGCCATTACAAAAAAGCCAGACCGTTTAATATCTCCCTGAACAACTTCAGGGGTGCCGCCACAACCGCCATCAACTGTATATGAGCCTACATCTTTGCCATAAATGTATTCACTTTGAACAAGGAAATTCCATTTTTTAAATTCCAGTTCGCCACCAAAACGGGTACGTTCATCATCATCGGCTCCGGCAATTGTTGTTTCAGATTTACCGGCCCTGAAACTACCTCCAAATTTTAGCCAGTCAGTTGGTTGTACTAAAAGACGTCCAACTACTTCTTTGTAAGTGTCGTTATCTTTGTTTAATATGCCGGTTCCGTTTGTTACGGCTACTGCATATCGGAAGAGGGTTGTGTCTGAACCCCCTAAAAGCATAATGCCCATATCGCGGTCGGGTGCAGTGAGTTCATTAACCATTTTTGAACGGTTAATCGTATGCAGGCTATGGCATGGAGTACTCAATTCAAGCCCAAATGGTGCTTTAAAAGAACCCACACTTACCTTTGCAAAATTATATCGGTTATAGGTAATAAAAGCATCCAGTAAATAAGCTTTTGAGCCATCTTTTTTGAATGGGCTGGTTTCCAAAAGGAAATAGTATGAGAAGTCATAAGGGATATTTCCCATTGCACCAATTCTGGCCCGGTTAAAGTCGAATGTAGATTCGTTATCATCATAGTAAGTAACATTGTATTGGGTTTGCAGGTAGCCAAATAGGTTTACCCCTTCTTCTGAACTTGGTTCAGCACATCCCTGGGCCATGGCATTCATTCCCATAACTGTTATGAAAATGAATGGTATAATTATTTTTTTCAACATAAGCGTAAGTTTTAATGATGAGGATTAATCTTCATGAAACTTTAATTGCTGACATAGTCCAGGTTTTTGGGATTTGAATCACCACCCCATTGGTTTGCTGACCAGGCAGAATTCGAATTGTATAATCCGTTCATACCAAATTTTAAACTGTAAGCATCGTATCCTAATACTCTCAGGAAAGCTGTGATAACAGCCGATGTTTGCCCGGTATAGCAATAGGTAACTACTTGTTCAGAAGGATCAAGGTTGAAAATGCTACCATCAGTAATTCCCAGTGGAAGAACCCGGTAGGCACCGTCAATATGGCCAAAGCCGGTATGGTCAGCTTCAGAAAAATAATTATTGATGAAATAATTCGATGGACTGTCAAGGACATCAGCAGGGGCAACACCTTTAAACCCTTCGGCAACAACTGCTTCAACGCGTTCTTTAAGCAAGGCAGCTCCGCTTGTTGTGCTGCTGTTAATTGTTGGGTTCCCAAAAGTTTGGTTTGCAATAGCAGCTGCATTCGTCCAGTTTGAATGCCCGTCAGCAATGTTTGCAATGTTGGGTGTCCATTTATCAAATGTTGGGTTCCAGCCACTCATTCCCCATTTTAAAGCCTGTGCATCATGGTGTCCGTAAAGACGTAACAATGAAGTTGCGTAGCAAGCAGTTTGCCCGGTATAACAAACAACCAGTATGGGTTTACTTGCTGAAGCTGCCGATGTAAGGATATCTTTAAAGGCAACATTAACTGCACCGTCAATATGTCCGGTGGCAAAATCGGCAGCACCACGGATATCCATAATGTATTTACTGCTTAAGTTTCCGTCTGCCGGTGCACCCATTACAAATTTTTGGTCATTTGCATTTTTAATCACATGGTTCAGGTCCATATCAATGGCTTGCAGGTGTTCCGTTAAAACATCAAAGGCAACTACCTCATTGCAATCGCATGGATCTTCTTTACAACCCGTAAATAAGCTTGTCGCTACAAAAGCAAATAATAGTGTGTAAATCAAATACTTTTTCATTTTTTTCATTTTAAGGTTTGTAGTTTAATATTTAGCACCCACCTACTTCTTCTTCATTCCCATGACTCTCCAACTCAAGGTTTTTTTCTTGTAGAAGAGGGTAGGTTAATTCCCATTTTTTGAAACCACCTTCGATATATTTTACATTGGTGTAACCTAATTTTAGCAGGGCATCAACAGCTAAAATGCTACGGTTTCCTTTTTTGCAGAATAGAATGAATTCTTCATCTTTAGCAGGAAAATAAAAACCAGCTTTTTCCCAAAACTCTTCTTTGCCAATATTGAATTCCAAAGTTCCCCTCGGAATGTTAACTGCTCCCGGAATGTAGCCATGATTATGCTCTTTGGGTTCCCGTACATCAATCAGGTTGTACATTTCAAAGCTGTCCATTTTTGCTTTTAACTGATCGATGGTTAGGGTTTCCAGATTAACTGCGACGCTGGCTACCAGTTCCTCGGCAGATTGAAAGCTTTCTTGTTTATTGCAGCTGTAGTTACTGAAAACGATAACTGCCAATAGCAGAATGCTTATAAATTTGATGTGTTTCATATCGATAGATTTAGTTTTTTGAATCATTTTCCCGCAATTGTTTTTTTAGTAGTTCACGTTCGGCAAGCCGCTTGGCAGTTGTGTCAATAATGAATCCCTCAAAGCCGGTAATTTCATCATTAATTCGAACCGGGGACATGGTTAATGTATGATAGCCCTCAGAACCATCTTTGCATATGCGTTTTACTTCACCGTGGTTTATAGTTTGACCATTCAGCACTTTTTCAGCCGATGCTTCCAATTCTTTAAAGTCTTCCCTGGTTCGGCTTAAACGGTAATGTTTGCCGATGATTTCATCCTGGGAGTCATACTTATAAAGAGCAACCCATGCATCGTTAACATCACGGTAAATACCTTCTTTACTGATGCAGAAATAGCCGGCACCACTTTTTGAAATTGCATTCTTAAAACGGGTATCCCTTTTTGCTTCATTCGCTCCGGTTTTTTCACCGGCATCTGCATAAGCTTTATGAATAAGTGCTTCTTTATTCGTTTTGGTTTTTACTTCTTTTTTGGTTTTTAAAAGAACCTCTTCAAGCTGACTGGTAACCAATTCAGCTGCCGATTCTTCATCCATTTCTTCCCAACCGGTAATCATCGCTTTCATTGAAGAAAGAGGCTTGTGCCCTGTTGTGGTCAGGTATATATGTGCAATTACAAATGCTAAAAGCATAAATGCCCCAAGCGTATGAATAATTGCAACAAGTTCAAGGCTTTGTAATTCGAATCCTTTTAAAGGATAGTTAAAGTAGAGATATAAAAACCCGGATATTAGCTGAACCGGAATAACCAGGATCTTCAATCCTAAATAAATAATTCGCTGCAGCGGATTGAATTTATTATATACCAGTTTTTTAGTTGGGTGTGAGGCTCCTTTAAATATTCCGGTTATGTAATAATTGAATTGAGCTTTCAGGAATTTGGTTGTGGGAATGTATTGTTTCCACTCCCCGGTTGTAAAATGCCAGAAAATAGCAAACACAATAAGAACCAGAAAAACCCATGCAGTAGCGTTGTGCACTTTTACTGCAAGTTCATAGCCCATTAAATTGTAGGTACTGTGAATCTCGAATCCTGTAATAAACAAGAGAAAAATCAGTATGGCCTGGGACCAATGCCAGAAACGTTCAAATAGTTTATAGATATATACTTTCATTATTCCTTCTTTTTAGTGGTTTGCTTTTTTTCTGAAAAGGATTCTAAGAGAACCGTGTATCAACACCCCAAGTATGGCAATGAAAACAATTCCAATCCCTGCGAAATCAGCCGTTTTATTGCGGTCACGGCCCGGGAGGTAGAAATCATCCAACTGGGCTAATCGTCCATTGTTGCGTGTATGGCAATCTTTGCATGTTAACGATTGTTCTTTCGGGGAGACCATATGGTTTAGAGGCCAGTACATTTCTGTTTCCACGAAATCGTATTCACCACTGTATGGAAGTCCAATGTATTCCATCCCTGCTTTAGAGGCCAGGTGCCAGTCAAAGTCTTTCCAGTAAGCGCTATCCCCTTTTTCTTTTGACCATAGCTTTGGTTGAATAAGGGTATTGTTCACCGGGTCATAGATTTGTTTTCCACGATGCGCTTTTACAGGCCAGATTTTTGACGGTTCTTTAGAACGTTGGTTATTTCCTTTATCCAGGTAAGATCCATCCAAACTGTTCATTTGAACAGGAATTGTATCAATTTTATCTGTCATTAACTGATGACCGGCAATTCCGTTAAACCAATAATATTCAGGAGTAACATGGTCGTCATAAACGAAGGTTCCTTTAATGGATAAGTAATTGTGATTTCCATCAGCATCATTTTCATGAAGCTCGTGGCCTTCTTCATCCAACCTGCCAGCAGTTGACCAATCCCAGATCATTTTGGTACCATTTACTTTGGCATACGTTGGAATATGACAGGTTTGACATGCTACACGCCTAAAGTGTTCGTTCAGAAGATTGTCTGCATGTGGTGCATCTGTATGACAGTGGGTGCATGTTGCCCTGTTCTTATTCTCGGAAGATAAAGCATATAACTTTCCAGCCATTTGATGGTTTTCAGTAATATGACAATCCACACAACTCATGTCTTCTCCATCAATGGCCATGTGTACATCAACATCCCGCCTGGAATCAAGCAGAGCAACTTCCAAATCCCCATGCTTGACATTATTGCCGCCACCTCCCCAAAAATGGCAAACCCCACAATTTATTCTTCCTGGTTTTCCCACGTTTTGGGCAACGTAATTTAAGTCTACTGATTCGTCAGGATAACCGGCGCCACCTTTTTTCTTCTTATAAGTATCCGAGTTATCATGGCAAATCAAACAATCTACATTTAGCGGGTTGCTGAAATCAAACGTTTTATCAGCATAGCCATAACCAATATGGCAACGGGTACAAGTTGCTTCACTTCCGGAAACTCCTGTGCAGAAGTTGTTCAGGATGTTCTTCTTTCCAAGCGCAACTTTACCTTTGCCTTCAATCTCTTCTGTACGTTCCCACATCCAATGGTTGGTCTGCATAATCTCTTTGTCTCTTTCAGTGTGACAAGAGATACATGCCGCAGTAACATCATGTGCAGTTGCAAATTCTTTTTGTAGTTGAGGAAATGAACTGTGATCAGCAACAGGAGTAGTTTTTCTGTCAGCTTTCCAAATGTAATTAATAACCTCTATTCTCTCTTCAGGTGATATTTTGTTTTCAGATTGTTTTTCATCTGAAAATGATACAAAAGGAATGATAAAGGCTAAAAATAGAAGCAATAATCTTTGATGCATAATGTCAGAATTTGATTGGTAAAACAGCTCGCTTCAAAGATATTTACTGTTGTAAGTCACCATTAGAAAAGTGCTAACAAGTAGATTTCCTTTTTAATTGATTGTAATCTGATAATAATTGAGCTAAATCAATTTTTTAATTGATTGTGGTATATGCCAGAATTAACTTAGGACATATTTGTTATTTTTGCCTCATGGAAAAACAGTATACAAATACTTGTACAGTAATTAATAATCTGATTAATTGTTTTGATGAGTTGAGTGAAGAGGAGAAGAAGTTAATAGAAGAGAACAAGGTTGTTGTTAACTATAAAAAAGGTGAAACCATATGTAAGCAGGGAGCATTTGCCTCGCATATTATTTATCTTAGAGAGGGGCTTTGCAAGGTTTACCTGGAAGGAAAAGATAAGAACCTGATCCTTAAAATTTCACCATCAAACAAATTAATTGGTTTGACATCAATTTACGATGGGAATAATGTTTTTCTATATTCGGCTTCAACGTATATAAACTCTACGGTTGAAATGATTGATATCAATCTTTTTAAACAGTTAATAAATCAAAATCCAAAATTTGCTTTCCGTATCATCAATATTTTGAATGAGAACACAGTTCAGACTTATGGACGTTTTTTCTGTTTGACCAATAAGCAATTGCATGGACGGGTTGCCGATATTATTCTCTGTCTGGCTGATCGGATTTATAAAAGCCAACGATTTAATCTTCCGCTTTCAAGAGGCGACCTGGCCGAGCTAACAGGCATGTCAACGGAAAGTGTTGTGCGTGTAATTAAAGATTTCAAAGATGAAGGTTATATCATTCAGGATGGTAAGGACTTTGAAATCAAAAATTACGGGATGCTCAATAAAATTAGCCATTTGGGTTAAAAAGGGGTTCCGTTGCCGGACTGTGTAAGTAGAATTTAAAAACGGATCACTTCATAATTCTATCTAACTAATCTCAAAGTTAGCTAGTTGATTTTATTTTTTGAAATCTTAGAATCCGGGTTGGTTTTATTGGATTAATTAAAATAACAGATAGAGTGGGAATATGACTATAAGGCACTTCAACGGAACGGGAAGTGCGGTTTTTTAACCGCAAGGAAGCTTTTGGGGGAAGATGAAAATGTGGGTTGCGTGTTTCGGGTTATGTGTTTCGGAGTATGACAATCATTCCCAAATGCCTGGCCTACTGATTACCCTAAAGAAATATTTTTGGTTTTTTTAAAGTGCCCGGGTCAGGAAACAACTCCCAGCTTTCATCCGGTTTATTCTTCCGTTAGATAATTAAATATGCCTGTTAACCGTCTAAGGTACTTCAGGTACCTATCGGGTTATCCAGCATCTGTTTCCAATATCCCGTAGGGATTAAATAATTGTAGCACTGGGTTTTGTCCGGCTTTAGACGGGCTTACCCGGTGTTGGGATATGTAATAAGAAAGCAGGCGGATGCAGTGGGCTGACCGGAGCATTGGACATTTCATCCGCCGCATGGAAAACGTTTTTTTATGACTAATAATCGATCCCGGGCTATCGGAATCAAAATCCAGTATCGAACATTCAAAATCATACCCTCCAAAAATTAATTCACCGGAAAAATCAAGTGATCCTAAAAAACTACCATCAATACCGAAATTCGGAGCAATGGTAGTTTCATAAAATTGATCTTTCTTTCGAATAACTATTTCATCGAAAGCAAGCGTTTTACAATAACAATGAATAGCCCGGTAAGCAACAGGTTCAACGCTAAAGAAAGCATGGATACTGTGACGATCATGCCACTTATGCCATAAGACATAGAGATAATTAGAACACCTGCCCCAACTTCACCACGTGGAAACATGGCTATGGCAACAGCCAATCTTTCACGCCAGTTAGCTTCATTCCGATAAACAAAAGCAGGTACAATTTTCCCAATGTTGCTTAATAAGGTTACAATTAAAACATGAAATAATATCATTCCCCAATTATAGCCCTCTTCAGCATGTGTAAAAAGCTCTGTGTCTTCTTTTCCACTTACATAGGCATCAACTATTTGTTCATCGATTGCTTTGGTTTTTGAAATATCACCTGAAATACCTTCAAGTAAAGGCATCGATAAACCAACAAGGATCATAAAGATTGCGGAAATATAGAATGAAGTTTTCTTTTCACTTTTAAGCTCAAGTATATCTTCTTCGTGTCCTTCATCCGTTTTTACACGATTATAATTTTTGGATATCATCGTTCCCAATACAAAAGCAGGAAGCAACACTTCAATATGAACAGTAACGGTTTCGTCAATCGTTTTGCTTGAGAAATATATAAGCTCTGCAGCACCAGCGATCAGGATTGAATAGAACAGTACATTCTTCCAACGGACAGATAATTTAATAATATGCAGGTATCTCCATGCCAGCCAAATAAGAATAAACATGATGACGATAACAAATAATAACTGAACCTTGAAGCCAATAATTAGCATCTGCAATGGAACCATCAGGATAACGGTATCCAGGTCATCAAAGATTGCTAAAATCCGTGTTTTTCTGAACATCCATGTTGAAGCTAAACCTGCGGCAGCAAGCATCGAGAATAATACTCCAGCCGAAGTGGGTGCAGCAAATCGTGCTGCAAGGAGTGATTGTACCCAGCTATCAACCGCAGGAGTGCTTTCCGGGATAAGAAAGAAAACAAAATACAAAGTGACAAAAAACCACGGAAAAGTTGCTGCTGTAAAAGCAATTAAATAATCGTATCCGTATTCTTTTAATCTGTTTTTATGGATTTCAAACTCATACCCTACATGTATCATAATAAATGCAAGGCATATCATTGTTCCAATTTTTATTAAATGCGACAGGTTTTCATAGTTATCAAAAAACAAAGGTAAAGTTTGTGATAAACCTAATCCTACCAAAAGCAGGGCTGACAAAATGTAAACTTTTTTCATATTTCAAGATCGTTAATTAAAATTTTAAACCTTTTCTTAAATCAAACTCAATTTTTTTATCCCACAAACGGTTTAATACCTCAATGGATTTCTGTTTGTAGTTTTCTGATATTTCATGATTGCCGAGCTTTTTATAAAGTTTGCTTAACTTGTACAGCGTAGGTAGATGTAAGTCGTTGATGTGTAGACAAATCTTTAATTGCTCGATTGCTTCTTCATAATAACCTAACTCTTCTAATTTTTTGGCTTGACTAAGGTGTTTCTCCAGGCTGGAAATGTCAGATTCAATTTTTAAATCCAGAAGGTTTTCAGCTTTATTTATAATCATAGAAGCAGGAAGTTCCCTTAATACCAATTCAGTAACACTGCCCAGAAGCACCCTTTGCAAATAAGATTTACCTGTAGCTCCCATGAAAATCAGATCTATTTGGTTTTTCTTAGCAAAACGAACAATCTTTTTTGCAGGTTTTCCATTAATTACTTTTAATGTGAAATCAACATCTATGAAGTTGAATTGTTCTAAAAAACGATCCAGGTTTATTTTATTTTCTAACTTTAAGTTGTCATTTTCTTGTTGGTAATCAGCGTTTAAACGAACGGAGAAGCTTTCTTGTAACGGTTGAAAAACATTTAGTACCGTAAGCTTTGCCTGAAATGTTTTGGCAATCTTTATAGCATTATTCAAAGCCCTTTCTGAAGAATCTGAAAAATCAATGGGACAAAGAATGTTTTTGGGTATAACTGCATTGTCTGGTTTTACTAACCAAACAGGTTTGTTTGATTTTCTTACCAGCTTTTCAGACAATACATCAATGATAATAGCTTCCCCATCTGCATTAGGCTGATTTGCTATTAAGATTAGATTCACATTTTCCGATTCAGAAATATTGATAATTTGGTCAAACGTATTTCCGTAACCAATTCGTTTTTCTATTTTGTCTTCCGCGTAAGAAAGCTTTTTAACTATTTTATCCATTTCAACTTTTACATACTGATTGATATATGAGTTTATTGATTCCAGCTTAGCTTCTTCCGGCAAAACATTGAATAAGAAAATTTTTGAATTGAACTTTTGGGCCAATTGAACAGCAGTGTCTAATTGCTTTTGACAAACATTATTTAAATGTATGGGGACTAATATTTTTTCCAGTAGTTTCATATTTCAGTTTTTATTTGATAACAAACCCTTTTTTTGTTTGGTTTGGTACAGAAGTGATTAATGTGAAATAAAAATTCATACAAAAGAATACTTTTGATTTGGATTTAATATGCCTGGTATATGTTAAGTTGCTGAATTTTATAGATTTATGTTTTTATTTTTCAAGGATGATTTACCGGGGGATTAAAATGGCTATTAACAAATATTTGAACATTTAATCTTTTTTAAGTACTACGTTTTGGCTCCTGGAAAATCCTTGGTTTTACTTCTTCCAATAGAATTCGGGACTATTGAGAAGATGAAATCTAACCCATGGTCAAAACTTCAACTCCTTAAATTTTCTATGACATTTCTAATTTCAAGACATACTTCCTTTATGTTGCCAATTACTTTCCCATTTGTAAATCTTAACGTCCCTGATAAGTTTAAACGTTCGTCTCGCATATTATCACGCTCCTTTTGTTTTAAATGAATGCCCCCATCTACTTCGATAATCAATTTTAAGGGCAAACAAACAAAATCAGGGATGTAGCAGCCTACAACATGCAGCCTACGGAATTTTACGCCCAGTTTCTTGTTCGGTAGTTCCTGCCATAATATTTTTTCTGCTTCGGTCATCTCCTTTTTTAACCTTTTCCTCTCATCAATTAAGTGTGGATAATATTTTTGATCGGCCGTTAACCATCTGGGTCTTAAAGTTTCCACTGAACATAGTACATTAAGAACCCCTATGTCCCCCAAAGGGGGATTTCCCCCTCTTCGTTAGGGAGTTTCGATAGAATTTATGAGAGGTAAAAAAGTGAGAAAATCCTCAGTTTTGCAAATTTTATGAACGAACTATTAGTCACTAATTCCCAAACCTGTAAATCAATGAAAGCTGTTGCGATTGATCCAGCTCACTGCCGTCAACAAGGTGGAAGGACAAATTGAATTTACCCTGAATATTTCCAGCCTTTATGAATTTCCAAAAGATGTCAGTCCGAACATAGCTGTCAGCATCGTAAAAACGATCACCAAAGGTTATGCGGTGGCCATCACCCGCATGCCAGGATGTTTTAAAGGCAAAGTTCTTACTTTCCCCATAAAGCCCGCCAACAAAACTCCATGCTTTTATATAACCATCGGTTACGCTACGTTCGCGAAAAATTGAGCCCAATGTACCCACTTTTATATAAGCTTTTTGAAGAGGGATTAGTTTCTTTAAATCAGTTCCAAGATAAAAAGCAAATGCTGCATTATCCTGAATATGTACATCTGGATCTGCACTGGCATCATTGGCAAGATGGTACATCACGAAATAGTTCTCGAAAAAGAACTGGTTCATGTTTATTTTACCAAAGGTTCCAGCTAAAAAAGCCTCTCTTACCTCTTCAGATTGCCTCCCTGTCCAGTCCACAAAACCGCCCTGATAACCCTGTTCCCAGGTGTATTTCCCCAGAAAGCCTTCAATGTTTGGACGATAATAGTGTAATGTGTCCGTAAGTATTGCCAGCGGAAAATCCATAACATCCATTCTCGGGAAGGCACCGAAGTAGAACTCTTTCTTCTTGTCGGAGAAATGATAATATGCAGTTAGTTTTGGTTGGTTGAAATCAATATCACTACCAAATTCAAATAGATGATTTAACCCTACTCTAAACTGATGGTTTTCTTCCAGGGTTGTTCCAATTTCAAAACTGGTTCGTTCCCCTAAAATAGTTTGTGAGGGAGCCATTTTACTATTGGAAAATTCACGATTATCACCAAAGCCATAAAACGAAACGTTGTATTCCAGTTTTTGAGAAAAAGATATGGTTGAGATTAGCAAAGTAGCTAATAATGCAATGTAGCGCATGTTCGATTTTTTTGATTTCCAAAAGTATGAAAAAATGTGTATTGTCGGAAGCTGGGAGGTGGAAGCTTGAAGAGATTTAACTTCCAACTTCAGACTTCTAACTTCCATCTGTTAATCACACAATATATACATATCACGTTTTGGGTTGATGCAAAGAACCGGATGTTCTTTTGCTTTTTTGATGATTTTCGTTTCAGGTAAGCCAATAATCATATCAATCAAACTTATGTTTTTGCTTGATGGTATAATTAATAGGTTTGATTTCGTAGCAGTGCATTTAGAAAGAGACTCACCCGGTAATCCCAAACTGCCTTTTTTTGCGTTCTCAAATTTTACATCCAGCTGAAGGTTCATCAGTAACTTCTCAATAAACCGGATGTTCTTTTTGATCTTTTTCTTTTGATCCAAATCATTGTCATTGGCACTTAATACGAGCGTTGATGATTTATTGAACCGGCCAAAATAGGATGCCCATAATGATGTATCTTTCATAACCGTTCTGAAATCAACCGGAAGAAGAATCTTGTCGTAACGAAGTTGGCTTTCACTACTTCCGCTAACAAATAAAAATGGGATTGGACTTAATTGAAGTGCAGCCATTTTCTGTTTTAGCCTGTCAGTTGCAAGTATGAGCATGATTCCATCATACTGTTCGGCAACCCGGTCAATTGCTTCAGATAAATCTCCTTTCAATGTTAAGCTGGAGATTGACATTCTTGGCAGGTCTTTTTTTAATTTTCGGATAATAACGGCCAGGCTTTTTTGTACGGCCAGTTTTTCATCGCGGCCTTTTTTGCCAAGTGCATGAAACAGACAAAGTTCCTTTTTAAAAATATCGGCAATTCGAACACCATGCACAATTGCATCGTTCATTGACTGTGAAAAATCACAGTAAACCATTATTCGTTGATCTGACAGGTTGCTCATCTTGTTTCAAAACTATTCAAAAAAAACAAAAGATGTTCTTAAAAAACTTTAAAAATATAGGACTTCATGAATTATGTCAGAACTTTACCTTATGTAACATTGTAATTTTGATAAAAATAAAATTGCAGTTATGCTAACACGTGAATTGATCTGGCCTAAAAGTATTGTTGTTATTGGTGCCTCAAATGATATTTCCAAACCTGGGGGTAAGCTTCTAAAAAACTTAATAGATAATAATTACGAAGGTGACCTGCATGTTGTAAACCCAAAAACTAAGGAAGTTCAGGGAATAAAAGCATGTGCCTCTGTTGCAGAATTACCAAACGTTGAAACTGCAGTTTTGGCTATTCCTGCAAAGTTTTGCCCACAAACGGTTTTGGAATTGTGCAGGGATAAAGAAACAAGAGGCATAATTATTATATCGGCCGGCTTTAGTGAAGAAAGTGAAGAGGGGAAAAAGTTGGAAGATGAGATTGTTGCTACAGCTAATAAATATGGTGCTTCGCTAATTGGACCGAATTGCATTGGGATTATCACACCTGTTCATGCAAGTGTGTTTACCACTCCGGTTCCGAAACTGGATCAAATGGGCTGCGATTTTATTTCAAGCTCAGGGGCTACTGCTGTTTTTATTATGGAATCAGGTATTCCAAAAGGATTGCATTTTGCCAGTGTATTCTCCGTAGGTAATTCAGCTCAGGTAGGGGTTGAAGATGTACTTGAATTTATGGATGATGTTTTTAATCCTGAAACCAGTACGCGCATTAAACTATTATATATTGAAAGCATTAATAACCCCGATAAACTTTTGAAGCATGCAATTTCCCTGATTAATAAGGGGTGTAAAATTGCAGCGATTAAAGCTGGCTCAAGCGATGCCGGAAGCAGGGCAGCTTCTTCCCATACGGGTGCGATGGCAAGTTCTGACCTGGCTGTTGAGGCTTTGTTCCGTAAAGCAGGAATTGTTCGTTGTTACGGGCGGGAAGAATTGACTACCGTTGCCAATGTTTTCATGTGTAAGGAAATGAAGGGCAAACGCATGGCTATTGTAACCCATGCAGGAGGGCCTGCTGTTATGCTGACCGATGCTTTGGAAGATGGTGGTTTGAAAATTCCGCATATAGAAGATTCGCCTCAGAAGACAGCTCTTATAGAAAAGCTTTATCCCGGTTCGTCGGTGGAAAACCCCATTGACTTTTTGGCTACAGGAAACGCTGAACAATTGGGAACAATCATTGATGCTTGTGAGAATGATTTTGATGACATTGATGGGATGGCAGTTATTTATGGAAGCCCTGGGTTGTTTCCTGTTAGGGATGTTTATAAAGTGCTGGATGAAAAGATGGAGACTTGCAAAAAGCCAATTTATCCCATTCTCCCATCGGTTATTAATGTAAAGTCAGATTTGGCTTATTTCCTTTCGGAAGGCAATGTAAATTTCCCGGATGAGGTTCTTTTGGGAAGGGCATTGACTCGGGTTTACAATACTCCAAAACCACATGACGAAGGGATTTTCCTCGATGGAATCGATATTCCGGAGATGAGGCGGATTGTTGATGAGGCAGAAAATGGTTATCAGCCGCCCGGGGTAATTCATCGTTTATTTGATGCTGCAGGTATTCCCCGGGTTAAAGAATTGGTGGCAACAACAACTGATGAAGCTGTTGAATCAGCCACTGAAATAGGTTTCCCGCTAGTGATGAAAGTGATTGGTCCGGTCCATAAAACGGATGTTGACGGGGTGGTGCTGAATGTTCGCGATATGGAAACGGTGAAAAAGGAGTTTGATCGTTTGATAAAAATCCCTGAAACGACTTCGGTGTTAATGGCTGAAATGGCTTCGGGTATAGAACTGTTCCTTGGTGCAAAATATGAAGATCGTTTTGGGCATGTTATCCTTTGTGGTATGGGCGGCATAATGGTTGAGGTTTTGAAAGATGTTACTTCCGGCCTTGCTCCTCTTGGGATGTGTGAAGCGTCATCAATGATTAAAAACCTGAAATCGTACAAAATCATTAAAGGATACCGAGGGCAGGAAGGCGTTAATCAGCGTAAGTTTGCAGAAATTATTGTTCGTCTTTCAAGCATGTTGCGCTTTGCTGTTGAAATTAAGGAAATGGACATTAACCCATTGCTAGGGCAGGGAGATAAAATTGTTGCCGTTGATGCACGGATAAGAATAGAGAAGTAAAAAGCCAGAAGTTTGAAGTTTGAAGATAGAAGCAATTTATGGGATATCCAATGGCATTACTCTTAGAGGTGATGTAATCTCAAGATCGTAATATGAGAAATCTGGAGCTTAGTCTTGATACATAAAAATAAGGAACAGGTTTTTCTAATACATCGTATTTGGGTTTGCTGAGTTTTTAGGGATTTGTTGAATAGCGTCCCAGTGCTCGCATATTTTTCCGTTTTCATCAAAGCGGAAAAAGTCCATGGTGACATACTCATCATTGCCGGGCCATATTTGATGCGTATGTAATGCAACCAGGTTTCCTTCAGCGATACATCGTACAAATTCAATTGATTTATCAGGATACTCCTTTTGCATCCGTTCAAAGTAGTCGATAAAACCTTGTGTGCCATCGGAAACAGCCGGATTGTGTTGTATGTATTCTTTACCAATATACTTTTCTACAGCTTCCCTTGGATTTCCTTCATAAGCCATTTTGTAAAATGCTATGGCGTTGTTTTTATTTTCTTGTAGGTTCATGGTGTTTGGTTTTATTGTTGAATGTATTTGAGTGGTTTGTATCAGAGGCCTGAAAAACAGTAACCGTCGCAATGCAATATGGAAGAATGTTATAAAAATTAGTTATCTCTTTACAAACTTTTTTGCTTTAACCCTATTATCAAAGACGACCTGTATAATATACGTACCAGGAGCCAACGCTGATGTATTTAATTGAATTTCTTCCGGAGTAACAACTTTATCCCTGATGTCAATTTGTTTTCCAGACATATTAAACAGACGTACGTTTACTATTTTTTCTGTAGGTATAATCTTTTGAACAATAAGAATTCCGTTTGTTGGATTTGGATAGATATTAAAACCGAAATCAAGCCCTTCTTTCTCATTAATGCCTGTATCCTCAACCAAATGCCATGGATAATCCTCAGGCAGGAAGTTAATTCCTCCATTCGATTTCATTATTAATTCAAATTCACCGGCAACAAATCCAATATTTTCATCGATAAAACAAATGGAATTTAAAGGAATGCCTGTCGTATCATAGGTTGCCCAGGTTTGCCCGGCATCAACCGTTTGAGAGATGAAAAAACTATAATAACCTCCGGATGTAACGTAACCGGTAACCCCACCAGTTGCATAACCTTTAGTTTCAGATATGAATTGAATTGATCTTACCGGGCCTCCGTTTGTTTTCAATGATTCTGTCCAATTATTGCCTGCATCTTCGGTTTTATGTATTGTGCCTGTTTCTGTTCCTACAAATCCGGTTTCTTCATTGGTAAAGCAAATAGTTGTCAGGCTACCTGAAAATATTTTAATTTTTTCCCATGTTTTTCCTGAATCAGCGGATTTTAAAAGGAAATTGTCAAAACCTGGATTGTTAGTTTGATTTCTTCCCATACCAATAGCATATCCAATATTGGATGAAGGAAAATATATTTGTTTTATTTCACCATATTTATATCCCTGCTGAGTTACACTCCAAACTGTATCCCATGAAATGCCATTATCGACTGTTTTGTAAATACCATCATAACCCGCAACGATGCCGGTATCATTATCAAAGAACCAGAGAGTATGTAGTTGTTTCTTGCTTAAACTTGAAATAGAATCCCAATTCTCTCCAAAATCCATAGACTTAACCAGTTTGCTATCGCCGACTGCAAAAATTGAAGAATCTCCAATAAGTTGATAGTCATCAATGTTGATTTGGGTATCGATTTGAAGTTTTTCCCAATTTTCCCCAGTATTTTGAGTTCTAAGAAAGTACGAATCACCCCCAATCAAATATCCCAGTGAGTCATTTTGAAACTTGATATTTCCGAGCTTATAGGAATTTTCTTCAAGATTTTTAATTACCCACTGTGCACCAGCATCAATATGTGAAAACATAAAAACAAACAAAATGTAAAAATGGAGTTTCATATTTTGGTTTTATATTATCCTTTCATGGTATATCTGTAATAAGTATACATATAAATCCACATCAGTATTATGGTACAGCATTCTTATTAAAGTATCCATTGTTCAGCACAAGTTAAGAAAATTGAAGTCAAAAAACCAGAGACTAGAATCAAGTATCCAGATGTCCATATACAAAGAAACCCCGGATTGGCTGATCCGGGGTCCTTTCATTTTAGTTTAGTAAAACTATGTTTGGATTAGAATTGGTTCTATTCTTCTTCCTGCTCTGCAGCGTATGCAGCCAGCAGTTCGTCTTGTACATCTTGAGGTACTTTTTCGTACGCATCAAATCCCATGCTGAAAATACCGCGTCCCTGGGTTAATGAACTCAATGAAGTGATATACTTGTTCATTTCTTTTAATGGAACTTTGGCATTGATTTTCTCATAACCTTTTTCAGAGCCCATACCCATAATCAAAGCACGACGTCCCTGAAGGTCGCTCATTACATCACCCATACGATCGCTTTGCACCATTACTTCCAGATTGTAAATTGGTTCAAGGATTTTTGGGCTTGCATTTTTAAAAGCCATTGAGAATGCGTTACGCCCTGCCAGTTTAAATGAAATTTCATTTGAATCTACCGGGTGCATTTTTCCATCGTAAATATAAACGCGGATATCACGGGCATAAGAACCCGTAAGCGGGCCTTCATTCATTTTCTCCATAATACCTTTTAAGATAGCTGGATGAAAACGGGCATCAATGGAACCACCAACAATGCAGTTGTGGAAAATCAATTTACCACCCCAGTCAAGCGTATGCTCTTCTGTACCACGAATTGAAAGTTTTTGTTCCTTGCCATTCATATTGAAAACACTCTTTTCAGGGACGCCTTCAACGTAAGGCTCAATAATCATGTGAACTTCACCAAACTGACCAGAACCCCCTGATTGTTTTTTGTGGCGGTAATCTGCTTGCGCAGGCTTGGTAATTGTTTCACGATATGGAATCTTAGGATCTTTGAATTCAATGTCAATTTTAAATACATGGGTATAATACCATTTCAATGTATTGATATGATATTCACCCTGACAGTGAACCAACATTTGCTTCAGTTCTTTTGAATACTCAACAACGTAAGTTGGATCTTCATCATTAAGCTTCTGGAACATTTCACCTACTTTCTCATCGTCAGATTCGTTAACAGCGCTAAGAGCAACTGTGTGACGTGAAGTTGGGAAATCAATTTCAGCAAATTTGTAATTAGCAGATTTCTCGCTAAGTGTATTGTTTACGCTAACATCTTTTAACTTAACAGTTGCACCAATATCGCCGGCAACCATTTCAGTAACCTTGGTACGGTTTTTACCTGCAGAAACAAAAATCTGGGAAATACGCTCTTTATTACCGGTTTTGTGAACGATAAGGTCCATACCTTCTTTCACAGTACCGCTCATTACCTTGAAGTAAGTAACTTCACCAACGTGTTGTTCAATAGTTGTTTTGAAAACCATTAATGAAGTTGGAGCACCTGCACTCTTGTCAACGTCTTTACCATTGATCTCTGGAGTTTCAACAGCATCGTCCGGAGAAGGGGTAATGTTGCTGATGAATTCAAGCAGGCGGCCTACACCTTTGTTGTGTTTAGAATCTGCACAGAAAATAGGGAATAAGCTACGGTCCTGCATTCCTAAGCGGATACCCTGGCGCATTTCTTCTTCGCTTAATGAACCTTTATCGAAGTAAAGTTCCATCAAAGCTTCATCATTCTCTGCAGCCATTTCAACAAGTTCGTTGTGCAATTCTTCTGCTCTGTCTTTTTCATCATCAGGAATATCCAGAATTTCAGGTTTGCCACCATCCGCCGGATATTTGTAAAGCTTCATTTTCAATACATCAATGATTGAATCGAAACCAGGTCCTGCATTTACAGGATATTGTACAACGGTTACTTTATTTCCAAAAACACCTTTTGTCGACTCAACTGTTTGATCGAAGTTTACATTATCATGATCCAGTTGGTTGAATACAAAAATGATAGGTTTTCCAGCTTTTTCAATGTAACGCCCGGCTGCTTCAGTACCAGCTTCAATACCATGAGGGGTATTAATTGTTACAATTGCACTGCCAACTACATGTAATGCAGAAATAACACTTCCGCGGAAATCATCCATTCCCGGAGTGTCAATAATGTTAATTTTTTTGCCGTTGTACTCGGTGTGAAGCACGGAAGAGAAAACTGAGTTGCCATATTCGTGCTCAATCGGTTGGAAGTCTGACACCGTGTTTTTTGAATTTATTTCACCTCTTCGGTTAATTACTCCACCCTCGAACAGCATGGCTTCTGCAAGGGTGGTTTTCCCACTGCCGGCATTACCAATTAAAGCAATGTTCCGGATTTCATCAGTTTTATAGACTTTCATCTTATTTGGATTATTTTATTGGTTAAAAATCGCAGTTATTGATTATAGATTTTTTATTTGAGAGCCACCAAAATTAGTAATAATTTCTTAACAAACAACGTGGGGTTTATTTAAGAAGCATGTTATTAAAATGTTTTTGAAATTAGAGCTTATTGCAAACTTATTTTTTTTGAATATATGCTTGTGAAAATGGTTGTTTTTTGACAATAAAACCAAGTGTTAATCTAGTAAATAAGCATTTTATGATGCTCTTTGTAATGATTTGCTAAGTGTAAAAATTATGTTTTAAATTACATTTTTAAGCGCAACCTTTTTATAGATTAAACATCATATAAACGTGGATGATTTGGGAAAAAGGGAACCACCGGGCAATAAATGCCCGGGTATGTTTTTATTGTTCAACCTTTAAACCAAATTGTCATGGAGCCACCACTTGTTAAATTACCTTCAAAACTAGGACTTCCGGTAGTTAATGTTACCCTTTCAACTTTAATATTTTTAACATGAGAACAACTCCTTTAAAAATCAGTTTTATTTTCCTGCTCCTGGGTTTTATGGGTGCAGGGTGTGAAAAAGAAGAAGCTGGAGAATTTATTGAGAAAGAATTCTTCAAATTTTCAGATTTTAAATGTGAAAACGAACCATGGTATTTAGAGTCAGGATATATGAACAATCACTATATCATTACTTCTCAACAAGAGTTAGAAAAATACATTGAAAGTGATTGTACTCCTCAAATTGACTTCACAAACTATACTGTTATTATTGGAAATAAAACGTTTTCGACCGGTATTGACCACTACGTTGAAAAAGTGGAGGAAAACAATTTAGAGATTATTTATACAATAACTTTTTTAACCAATATCGCAGCGGTAGCTCAGGGGGTCAACTATCATGTTGTTACAGAGAAGCCTACAGACCGTAAACACAAGAACATCCGGGTCGTAGAAATAGTTAAAGATTATGAATAATAAATTATTAAAATCATGAAAGTTACAATCATATTTGGGTTAATCTTTATGTCCATAAATTTATTTGGACAAAGGGATTCTTATTATTGGTATAAGGATGAAAAGATACCTTTGAGATTAGAGGAACACAAAGAATTTATGCTTTGAAACTATAATATTAAATCACATTTTACAATGCAACCTTTTTGTAAATTAAACATCATATAAACGTGGATGATTTGGGAAAAAGGGAACCACCGGGTAATAAATGCCCGGATATGTTTTTATTGTTCAACTTTTAAACCAAGTTATCATGAAGCCGCCACCTATTAAATTATCCTCAAAACCGGCACTTCCGGTAGTTAATATTACCCCCTTCAAACTTAATTTTTTTACCATGAAAGCAAATCCTTTAAAAATTAGTTTTATTTTCCTGCTCCTGGGTTTAATAGGTGCAGGATGCGAAAAAGAAGACGAGCTCCCCCCATACCATGCCAAAGGAAGAATTATTGAAATTACCGCACTGTGTTATGGTGAAATTGTCTTGATAGAAGTAGAAAATCCAAAAGGGATTGGTGTAGCTGGTAATTTCTCTACATTCGGAGATGAGATAGATATTAGTTATAATAATGCAATTGGCGTACCCTATTTTTCAAAAATAGGAATTCCAGACTCCGTCCCTCAAACTATTGGTACCTGGCTATATTTCGAATACCGGGAATTAACAGAGGAAGAAAGAGGGCAATCCAGCCTTTTTTTTCCTGACTTTCCACTTATATGTAAGGCAATTTATGGTCCTCCTGCTGCTAAAAGATTATTAATTACAAAAATCATTAGTTACAAATAAAAACCTAAAACCATGAAAAAAATAAATCTAACCTTAATCGTGATTTTTTTAACATCATTTGTATATGCGCAAAGCAGTTATTACTGGTCAGCTGGTAAAAAGCACTATTTAAAAAAACAATCCGACACATATGTTGTAAAACTTGAAAAAGAACAAAGTTTTGAAGATGCAGTGGAAACATTAGAAAGTAAAAGAAGTATCGAAAAATTAATAAAAATAAAGCAGGATATCGGGATTGTTTTTGCTGAGGATGCTTTAGATGTAAAAGAGCTTAAAGAATACAAGGAATTTTCAAATGTAATGCCTGCTTATCAATTGAAGGAACTACCAATTTATTTTACAGGTGAGATTCTTATGCAACCTAAAAACAATGTTTCTATAGAAGATATCCTTAAGTTGGCCAATTATAAAATATCTGTTAAAAACCGGACGAAGTATGGCTCTTATATTTTAGGTACAGATGATTGGGACAAGCTGCTTGAATACTCGAACCTTATTTATGAAAGTGGTTTGGTAGAGTACTGTCATCCAAACCTTATAGCCCCAAGGAAAAATCATCAGGTCAATGACCCAAAATATAGTGAACAATATTATTTAAATAATACAGGGCAGTTTGGTGGGACTATTGGAATTGACATTAATGCACCTGAAGCGTGGAACATTACAACCGGAAGTTGCCCGATTCGGGTTGCAGTTATTGATGATGGTGTTGAAAATCATGAAGATTTAAACGGCAGGGTGCTACAGGGATTTACCCCTCAATTTTCACAACAAAACCCCAATACGCTGGGGGCTCCGAATGCTAACAATCCACCATCAACAACTTTCCCATACGATTCTGATAAGCCATTCGGACATGGGCAATGTTGTGCAGGGATTATTGCTGCAAGCCACAATTCTCTTGGTATCCGTGGGATCGCCCCAAGTGTAGAGATTGTTCCAATTAATATATTCAATGATTGGTTTGTGGATCAAGTATATTATAATGGTAGCTGGGTAGATTTTATCAACTACTCAGAAGATATTCAGGATATTGTAAATGCCATTGATTTTGCCTGGGACGATGCTGAAGCGGATGTAATTAGTAATTCCTGGAGTTTTACTGATCCAGGTGCTAATTTTGATGCAATTACATTAGCTCTTGGACGAGCCAGGACACAGGGAAGGACACAAGGGGTAAATCACTTAGGGTGTGTGGTTGTTTTTGCCTCAGGGAATGATGACAGTCCATATGATCATCTTACTGTTCGCTTTCCAGCCAATGTTGATGGAGTGTTAACTGTTGGGGCAATTGATAAAAATGGGAATATTCATAATTATAGTTGTAGGGGAAATTCAATGGATTTGGTTGCTCCTTCTGGAGGAAATCCCGGAGATGTCAGAACAATTGACAGGGAAGGAAGTGATGGGTATGTTGCAGGGAATTACTATGATGAGTTTAATGGCACCTCAGCAGCATGTCCGCAAGTTGCAGGTGTTGCCGCTTTAATGTTATCTGTGAGACCAGATTTAACAGAGACACAAATACGAACAACATTACAACAAACGGCAACAGATATGGGCACTACTGGTTTTGATAATACTTATGGTTATGGCCGCGTCAATGCCTTTGCAGCTTTACAATCAATTTTTCCAACTATTATGGGACCTGACGAGATTTGTAATTCAGAAGTTTTTTCAATAAGCAACCTTCCTGCAAATGCAAATGTTACTTGGTCTGTAACTTCCGGAGGAGGAACAATACTTGAATTAACTGAAGGTTCACCTTCAACAAACCAAGTAACCGTTCGGAATTTAGGAGGTTCCATTATGACTAACCTGATAGCAAGTATAAATGTAGGTTGTGGTGATCCTATAGTTGTCAACAAGGATAACATTTGGTCTGGCGAACCAGCAATTTATGCATATGGACAGCATCTGGTAAATATTTATACAGGTATGCCTGTATATGACTTTTGTTTCGGGTCTCCCAATGACTGCAAAGCTGTGCACCCAGCAGGTGATGCAGATATTGACGATTGGGAATGGCGGGTTACTGGTGCAACAATTTACCCTTATGGCCATATGGACCAATATGCTACCATTTATCCAAATAATTACAGTACGTTTGGCATAGAAATCAGGGCCCATAACCAATGTGGATGGTCTGAATGGGCGAGGATGGGGGCAACCGCTGTTAGTTGCCGCAGCCATTACCTCTCCATTTCCCCTAATCCTTCATCTGGCGAAACAACTGTAAGCATAAAGTCTTCAGATGAAAACGATAAAAACAGGGTTGATCTTGCTGAATGGGATTTGGAAGTTTTCACTCAGGGTCAACAATTAAAGGGAAAGAAAAGTAAAATAAGAAGCCAAGATTATAAAATTAACACCCAGGGCTGGCAGGAAGGGGTATATATTGTAAAAGCCAAAATAGAAGATGAAATACTGACCGGGAAGCTGGTGGTCCAAAAATAAAAAATTAGATTGTGTCACTGATCCGATCACTTCAAGTGATCGGATCAGTAGTTTTAAGATTTCTTAATTAACGCCTGATTGTGAATAACTAATGTTGTGTGGGCGTCTGTCGTATATTCATTTCATCTATTTTTATGATGTAAATAAACGATATGCCTCGTTTTCCTCATTATAAACAACCGGACGCAATGGATTGCGGGCCTACCTGCCTGCGGATGATTGCGAAATTCTATGGCCGGAATTTTAACCTGAATTATTTACGGGAGCAATCTCATATTTCCAGGGAAGGAGTTTCTCTTTTGGGGATTAGTGATGCCGCAGAAGCTATTGGAATGCGAAGCCTCGGGACAAAGGTTACTTTTGAGCAACTGGCTAAAGATGTTCCAAAGCCCTGCATTGTTCATTGGGACCAGAATCACTTTGTGGTTGTTTATGAGGTTAAAAAGGAAAAGATTCACGTAGCTGACCCAGCTTTTGGATTGGTAAAATATGAGGAGCAGGAATTTAAAAAGCATTGGTTGGCAACTGTAAGCAAAGGAAGTCAAAAGGGCATTTGTTTGATGGTACAGCCAACCCCTGAATTTTATGAGCGTGAAGATGATAAGTCTGACCGATCTGGGTTTGGTTTTCTTTGGCGATATATGCGGCCTCATAAGCGATTAGCCGGGCAATTATTGCTGGGCTTTCTGGCGGCAAGTATTATTCAGCTAATTTTTCCGTTCTTGACACAAAGTATCGTTGATGTTGGTATCAATAATCAAGACCTTGGTTTTATTTACCTGGTGCTTATTGCTCAGCTGGTTTTGTTCATTAGTAGAATGACAGTTGATTTTATTCGATCCTGGATATTGCTTCACATTTCAACCCGGATAAATATTTCCATTATTTCAGATTTCCTGATTAAGTTGATGAAACTACCTATTGGCTTTTTCGATACTAAGATGATTGGGGACCTGATGCAGCGGATTCAGGATCACAGAAGGATTGAACGCTTTTTGACAACACAGACGTTAAATATATTATTCTCACTTTTTAGCTTAGTTATTTTTGGTATTGTGCTGGCCCTTTATAGTTGGGAGATTCTGCTGGTATTCGTATTGGGGTCGGCACTGTACCTGGTTTGGGTTTATCTGTTTATGAGGCGTCGCCGGCAACTGGATTATAAAAAGTTTGCC
This sequence comes from Prolixibacteraceae bacterium, assembly GCA_028282195.1. GTDB lineage: Bacteria > Bacteroidota > Bacteroidia > Bacteroidales > Prolixibacteraceae > Sunxiuqinia. The sequence continues at coordinate 2,937 of JANQII010000178.1, read as the reverse complement.
CAATTGTCGGAAAATCAAAGTATGCTTATTCAGTTAATTAATGGTATGCAGGAAATTAAGCTGAATAACTACGAAAAACAAAAAAGGTGGGAGTGGGAGCGTATTCAGGCAAGGCTTTTCCGGGTGAATGTGCAAAACCTAACTATAGATCAATATCAGCAGGCTGGTTCAGTATTTATCAATGAAACGAAAAATATCATTATTGTAGTTATTGCTGCAATGGCTGTGCTGAACGGAAATATGACGCTGGGTATGATGATTGCTGTTCAGTATATTATTGGGCAGTTGAATGCACCACTGAATGATATGATTAGTTTTATGCACCTTGCTCAGGATGCTAAGATTAGTTTAGAGCGATTGGGTGAGATTCATCAGCGGGATGATGAAGAAAAGAAGGATGCTCCGCGTATTAATTCACTTCCAGCTAAAAAGTCAATATATATTCAGGATTTGCTGTTTCAGTATGAAGGACCGCATTCACCTAAAGTTCTGAATAATATAAATCTGGAGATACCTGAAAAGAAAGTTACGGCAATTGTAGGTACAAGTGGAAGTGGAAAAACGACCTTGGTGAAGCTGATGCTTGGTTTTTATGATCCGGTTAACGGTAAAGTTAGGGTTGGCGATACCGATTTGCAAAACTTCTCCCAGCAATGGTGGAGAACCAAAGTGGGTGCGGTAATGCAGGATGGGTTCATTTTTTCAGATTCAATAGTAAATAATATTGTTGTTGGTGATGAGCATGTAGACAAAGAAAAGCTTTTGTTTGCTGTTCGTACCGCTAACATTCAGGATTTTATTGAAAGCCTGCCATTGGGTTATAATACGAAAATTGGACAGGAAGGACATGGTTTGAGTCAGGGGCAAAAGCAACGAATTTTAATTGCCCGGGTTATTTATAAGAGTCCTGAATATTTATTCTTTGATGAAGCAACCAATGCGCTTGATGCAAACAACGAGAAAGTGATTATGGAGAACCTGGATAAGGTTTATGAAGGAAAGACAGTCGTTGTGGTTGCACATCGACTTAGTACGGTGAAGAATGCCGATCAGATTGTTGTGCTGGATAAAGGTGAGATTGTCGAGATTGGAAATCATGATGAATTAACAGAAAAGAAAGGTGCTTATTATAACTTGGTGAAAAACCAACTAGAGCTTGGAGGGTAGAGACGCTGATTTTTATGATATTTATGATTTTCGCAGATGTAACTTTGTAAATGAACGAAAACTATAAACATACTGAAATAACCAAAAACATTATAAATGCTTATTATAATGTTTATAATCAATTAGGGTATGGTTTTTTGGAGAAGGTTTATGAAAGGGCTATGATGATTGAGTTGCCAAAACATGGGTTAAGTTGTGAGAGACAAAAGAATGTAAAAGTCTTTTATGAAGGTGTTGAAGTTGGAGATTATTTTGCTGATATAATGGTTGAAGGTTGTGTAATTAAAAGGAAAGTTTTTTCAAATAGTTATCTTAAAAATCATAATTAATCATTTAAATCTGCGTCTAAATAAGTATGCCGCAAAATGAAAATATTGAAATAAGAAGTGACGAGGTCCAGGAGATAATCGGAAAGTCGCCATCATGGCTGTTGCGTAGTGGATTAGCTGTTGTTTTGGCATTTGTCTTTTTGATACTGGCTGGTGGATGGTTGTTTAAATATCCGGATATTATAGGGGCCCGGATTGTGGTCATGTCAGAAAACCCACCAGCCCATATTGTTGCACGTACTACCGGAAAAATTGATCAATTGTTTGTTGCTGATAAAGATACCGTTCTGCAAGATCAGGTAATTGCAATTTTAGAGAATACCGCAGATCATGAGGATGTATTAAAGCTTCAGGAAATACTCAAAGAAATTGACCGCTTCTTTATTACTTTTGATACGATATATTATAAAGAGTTGTCTTTGGATTACAGTCTGGGCGATATTCAGTCTGATTTTTCATCATTTCTGCGCTTGTATAATAATTATATAAGTTTCATACGTTTGAACTTCTTTCCGCAAAAAATTGAATCGTTTAGGAGGCAGGTTAGTACCCAAAGAATGTATTACGACCGGCTTTGGACGCAGCGCAAAATTGTTGAGGATGAATTTCAAATAGCCAAAGGACAGTTTAACCGGGATTCCGGATTGTATGTTCGGGGGGTGATTTCGCTTGTCGATTTCAACAAGTCAAAAGCTACATTGCTCCAAAAGAAGTATGCTTTTAATGATGTGAGGACCAATCTTGCCAAAACTGAAAATGAACGTATTCAGATGGAGCAACAGGTTATTGATACAGAAAAGGAGTTTGAAGACCAAAAGCTCAAAAACCAATCAGAACTTGTGGAAGCTTTAAATGTCCTTAAAAGCCGTCTTGAATACCTTGATCAGGCATTTGTGCTGAAAACACCAATCCATGGACAGGTAACGTTTACAAACTTCTGGAGTAAGAATCAGCAAGTAAAAAAAGATGATGTTGTTTTTACGGTTGTTCCTGAAAGTGAAAGTAAAATTATTGGCCGTGTTACTTTGCCGCTCAAAGGTGCAGGGAAAGTAAAACCAGGACAGCGTGTGAATATTAAATTTGACAATTTCCCATACATGGAATATGGGATGGTTCATGGGACTGTAAAGTCAATTTCGCTGGTTCCTTCAAACGATAATTATATTGCTGAAATTAACTTGCCACAAGACCTGAAAACAAATTATAATCTTGCCTTAACATTTAGTCAGGAAATGCAAGGTGATGTGGATATTGTAACCGAGGATTTAAGGCTTATCCAGCGTTTCTTCAATCCAATTAAATCCCTGCTGAAAGACAAAGTTTTAGACTGATTTTAGTCAATCTTAGAAGCTGTCTAAAAACGGTTCAACATAATTCTTATAGCAGCTACCTGAACCATTGTCACCGATGTTTGGTTTAGCCTTTCATAATTCTTGGAGTT
>JANQII010000168.1 GCA_028282195.1 Prolixibacteraceae bacterium | reverse complement strand
TTTTTGAATTAACATGTCACTCATCGGATGACTAAAATGCTCGATATCAACAGAGTCATCCGATGAGTTTTTCAACGAAACTTTATGAACGCACTACTAGTAGGGAAAAGTAAAAATTTGTTTAATTATTGCCTGGGGAAACGGGAATAGTAGAGTAAATGGATATTTTGCAAATGTGAATAGTTAATTGATTTTATTATAATCTATAAAACCACCTTCTTTGATAGTGGTCATATTTAAACGGCTGTGTTTTGATCTTAAAAAAAATGTGGGATATCGAACCAGAAGCTTCTTTTCAGGGTTCAGAAACCTCCTGATTTCTGTTGTTGTCCAGACTGCGACCTGGAGGTCGCAGATCCCATGGTTTTGGCTTTCTACGTTGTTTTCCCTTTAAGCGCCCTATGGGTGCAAATCAAGTCCATTTTCTTTGAGGGTGGATATTTAATTAAATGCAATGGATCCCTGTAATTTTTATATCCGATCTTAAAATTGCAGGAATGTTTTTTGTATTTGTTTTATGTATATTCAAAAGTTGTCAAAAGTTAAATGATAATATTATGCCATTGAATGGAACAATTGTTTTTTTGACTCTCCCTCCCTGCCTGACGGTAGGCAGGGTGAGTTAGTTGAAAAAAAAGTGTCACAATTCATGATATCAGCAAATAGCACTATTTCATACGATTACAGCCACTTTCAGTTTCTAACTTTAAACAAGTTCTATAAATACTAAAAAGCGATTAGTAAAATCGCCAAAAATATACATCCGGGATTCAGGAATTCTACATTATTTCTTAACTATTACCAGTTTAAAACAACTTTTATCCCATGCCTCAATCGGCGAATCATGGGAAGGCTATGTTATCGAACAGATTAGGAACAACCTTGACACACAGTTTAGATTATCGTATTACCGCACTCAAGACCAGTCTGAAATCAACTTGATTATTGAAAAAGGGAATGAGCAAGTTGCTTGTATCGAAATAAAATATACTTCTTCTCCCAAACTATCTAAAGGTAATTTACTTGCTTTTAAAACGATCAATTGCCCAAACAACTACATAATCACACCAAATTCTGAAGATTATCCGTTAAATGACAATATCCGGGTTTGTTCATTAAAAATATATCTAAAGAAGTATTTACCAACGCCTGATGTCTAATCATATTTCCGGTAGATTAAAGAAAAAATGGAAGTTGAAATCTTCTGTACTAAAAAAACAGAGCCTCACATCTGCGAGGCTCTTCCGGCAAAAGGGACTAACTCAAAATTTACTTGTAGGGAAAAGTAAACATTTGTTTAATTATTGCCTGATGAAACGGGGATAGTAGCAAGTAAATGGATATTTTGCAAATCTGAATAATCGTATAAATAAAAACCTCCATCGCCTACCATAAACAGGTAATCATTAAGCGGAATCACATCGTACGTATTGATATCTGGGAATTCTGCAATTTTATTTGAAGAAATCAACAACGGGTCAGAGGCATTGAAAATCTTCAGCCCGGCATCGCCATCACAAATAAACAGCACCTCACCATCTATTCCCAAACCATGTGGATTTGCCATCGAGTGACTAGCCAATAAATCCAGCACCGAATAGTCATCATTCATTTTTATTACATCTAATCGGTTAACAGAGCGACCACAGCCAGCACCATCGTGTAAAGTCACATAAGCGATATCATCCTGAACAACGACCGGGTCGCAACTTCTGATATGATTGTACCGGTTCACATATTTTGGACTGTTCTCAATTTCCAGGCTATAAATAATCATGCCTGTGGTTGTACCAAAGAACAGGTGATCATCATAAATGAACATAGTTTCTACCCCCCAGTTGATGTATTGCTTATCCAGCTCAGTTGGATTTGTTAAATCTTCAATCCCAAAGGTGTATAACTGCGTTTGATCAACGGTATAAAGGAAATCTTTATAGAGTCCGAAACGTGCCATTGAACCACCCACACCGAAAGTTGTTCCGGAACCTCCACCAACACCTCCGGTTAGTTTAGGTGAAGAAGCAAAATTGGCCATATCAAACTCGGGGCCTCCCCTTGTATAATATATTGGATAATATACTTGCTCAATTTCTTGTTTGATGGTTTTTAACTCCCAATCTATAACAACCCCTTTTTCTTCTTCAACTTTTGCTACACGGTAGTTCACGTCATATTCAGGCAATGTATATGGAAAAATTTTCTCAACTCTTCCAACTTCCTGAATGTTATTCAAATCAGATACATCAATAGCAACTAAATCTACGTAACTATCGGCATATAAAACGTCTTCTTTGATTGCAATGTCTACATTTCCGGGAACTTCAATAAAGCCAACTTTGCTTGGGCTGGAAGGATCTGTAACATCTACAACATGAACCCCTTCCATTATTTCGTTGATGAATACATAATTATCCTTGAAATATATTTTCCCAGGTTTTGAAATTTCCCTGGAGCTGGTATATGTTACCGACTCACGTAATTCTTCGTAACTCAAATAAATTGGAGAATTGCCCTTGAATGTTTCAAATATTTCATCCTGACATCCAGACACCAACATGCCTAGCATGATGAAAACAACACCTAAATATTTTATAGTTGATTGCATGACCTTTTAGTTTTTAATTGAAAATAATTCCTACACGAATAGTAAGGCGGTTATAGTTTCGCTCAAGCTCCTGGTCCTTATCAGCACTGTAATTAAGTTGGTGATAGCGATAGCCCAGCGAAAACATCCATCCCAGATTCTGATGGATCATTCCCCTAAACCCGAAAGATGGGCTAAGCATTATTCCTCCATCCAAGTCGTAAGACTCGTATTGTGGACCGGGCCAAAAGGACGAATAGTCCGGATAACTATAATGAACACCAGCCCTGGAGTTATCATCAAGGGGAAGCATGTAGCCCCCTTTAAAACTTATAAACGGAGTAAAATTTGTATCTCTCAGGTAATAGTCCAGGCTTGCGAAAAGGGGCATATAAGATTCTTCCAAAAATTCAACTCCAAGCCCTAAACCGGCATAAAGGCCATCAATCATTCGGTAATTAAACGAAGTCATTAATGAGAATGGGGCAGACTTATTATTATCGGAACTTCCGGCTAAAATACCAGCTGTAGCTTTTATAAACCAAGGTTTTTCTTCCTGGTACATGGTAGTTGCTAATGATTTTCGCATAGTGGTATCAATTTCTGAAGTTTTGAAAACCCAGGTATTCCGGGCAGAATTAATAACAACTTTATCATCATCTACCTGTACCAAACGACCTTTTAAAACAGATCCGTTTTTCAAATAAATGGTTTCTTTCTTATTTTTTTGAGCAAATGTTGTTGAGAAAAGAAAAATGCACAACATCAAAAAAGTAATTTTCTTCATTGTAAGGTGTTAAATGGTTAACCAACACCTGAGAGATGAAAAAACGATACAATAAGTTGCGTGGGGTGTAGGAACAAAATTATTAAACTTTACAAAAGTTTAATTCCTTCTGCATCAAGAAGCTTAATTGCATTGATAAAACTTTGTTCACTTGTAAATCGAAGCTTGCTTCGCCAAAAAATTCGTTTTGCTTTCTTTTTATCTTCTTTGTCCAAACGATTTAGTATTGATTTTCTTTTTATACCGGTACTGTGTAAAAGCTGGTCATCCCCTAAAATATAATACCTGTCTTCTTTGAAATACCTCATATTTCTAAATATGTCATTTACATCTTTATAAGGTGTTACATTTCGAAGCTCAACATACCTTAAGCAATATAGTTTTATTGTTCCTAAATGCAGGACCTCAACGTATTTTTGGCCTTTTATGATAAAGCCACTTAAATAATGTTTTTCAAATAAACGATCATTCCCATTACCTCTTAAAACAAACGATTTTACAGAAGCTTTATCTATTTGGATCAATTGACTTTCTTTTGTATTGAATGTAAGCAACTCGTTAAGGTATAAATTAAATCGAAGCGTTACGTTTTCCAGTTTCTCTCCAGATTCGAACTCAATATGGCCATCATACCAATCGGTATAACTTAAGCCTACATCTTTATAGTCAGATCTTAAATAGTGAATTTCTCCACGAATTTTTTCCTGGTCCCAATCTTCTTTTGGTTGGGCTGACAAATGAGTGTTCAATGTAAAGAATAAAACTCCAACTAATATTAGAAACAGATTGATCTTCATTATTAATCAACTTTAAACGTTTTTACAGACTCTAAAATCCCGCCAAATTTAGTTTTACCATATACCCGAATGTGATAAGTCCCTTTAACATCTGATGTTCTAAAACTTAGTGGGATTCTTTTTTTCGGTTTGAGCTTAGGTTCCCACAATAAGACCTGCCTAAAATCAGGAATATTTGTATCTGCAGGAAAGTCTTGAGAAAGGGAAATCTTATTTTGAAATCCTTCATACCTCAATTTCAATAGTTGATCTGAAGCAATAATTTTTGATGCATCCCTTTCTTTGGTATAAATTGCCAATACTCCCTGAAACCTCAAATCTCCATAAAAACGTTCCCGGGGGATAACATCAATCCAATCAATCTTATTAGGTTTCAGGTTGGCCAATAATTCAACATTGTAAAATGGTACTCCGTCTAAAAGCATAAGTGGTTCGTCTGCAAAAAAATCAATAAGAGGATCATTAAACATTCTTACAGAAAAACTACCGTTATTTTCCCTAAATTTAACTGTTGGCAAAATTTCGCGGGACAACTCATTAAAATCTTTCATGTCGAAAAATAAATCAGGATCTACCTGAATAACGGGTTCCCCATAAAATGGATATGGATGCTGTTTTTTCCAGTTCCTTTTCTCCAATAAATATTCTGTTGACCCAAAAATTCTTTTAAATGTTACAAGTTTAGCCGATTTACTGATGAACTCACCTGCGCCTCCAGCTTGTACTGTTTTATTTAATGCTAGGTCAATGAATGTGTCATCGAACTTCTTGTCAATTGAGATTTTTAAATCTTCATTTTCACCATCTTTACCTGCCTTAATAATTAGTGGCGTTTCTCCGTAAAAGTCTTTTAACAAAAAGTAAAAGCGTCCATCATCATTGGTCTTGTAATAATCAAAAAATGGAATTGAATCGGGTTTAGATATGGAAACTATAACATCTTTTGCAGGGCTGGATGTTGATTTTTCAGTTACTTTTCCTTGAATAATAATTCCCTTACTTTCTTCGAGATATTTTTTTGTTTTTGAATCATCTTCAATAAATGTCCATCCGGCTTTAAAGTTATCAGCATATTCAGTAATGGAAATTAGTAAATTACCTTCCAGGTTTTCAATTAGCTTATCATCTAAATCAACATTTATCTGCACATCCTCCCGCTTTGAGTATTTTTCTTTTATCGTGGAAAAAGAAGCCCCAAGATCATTACGTAAACTAGCTGGTAAATTAACTGTTTCCAATAAATAGTGCTCCCTGTTAAGCTCAAATCGATTAATAATTAATAACTCTTTTAAAAGGAAAGAACAATCTCTGTTTCGATTGGTAAATACTTTCAAAAGACAACTTCCTGATGAAAGTGAATCCGGAATTATAATAAATCCTTCCGCTTCCTGATTTTTCACAGATAGTTTAGCTCCGTCAATATGCTTTCCGGTTCGGCTTATTAAATCCAAATAGACAACCTTTGATTCATTATTCACCGGAAGGTAAACCTTTACAAAGGCTATCTCCCCACTAACATAAACATCCCGATCTGTTATAAGACTGAGATGATTTTCTTCTGCAAATAAAAAACCATTAGAAAAGAAAAATATGAATAGTACTATGTGTTTAAAATATACCATCTGGTTGAATTAATTCATTTTCTTACTGCCAAAGAGGCCTTCCAGGCTTATTGGGGTATTCCCAAAAAGGAGGTGGATCATTTTGTTGAACCATACCATCCGCCGGGAATGGAATAAAATCATCAAACTGATAATAGCGCATTTTTGCACTATAGTACCCCTGGTGATAATAATACGTTCTGTTGTGCGAACTTAATTCAAAATAGCCAATAACTTTTCTGTCAGGATCAGAGACACAGCGAATATTGCTTTGAATTTGCGGGTAAACCGGATCAAACAGTTTCCCTTCCGCTTCCAACTGAGCTTTTAGGGTTTTATAGAAATTATAGGTTTTTTCAGAAATCCCGTACTGGTCAAGAATCATAACCCACCCTTGATGTGAAAGAATACCTAACTCTTTTAAAACTTCTTCGTCAACATAGTCTCCTATTTCATTCTTATGATATCCAATGGAATGGTCTTTTATTTGAGAAAAACTTCCAAATTCAGGAGGTCCTGCAATGTTAAAATCACGCTCCTGAGGTAGAGTTCTCCATCCATAATATGGAGGGGGGGGAGTACCAAAACCAGGCGCGTCATTATCGATTCTATATTGAACAATCATTTTTCGTTTAAAAAAGTAGTGGGATATTTGCTCATTCACGTCTAAATCTACAAAACTACTGGCTGCCTTAAATTTCTTCAAAATTGGATCACCAAATGAAGAATACCTGTAATATTTTATGGTATCTATCTTTACTTTCAATGTATCAATTACAGGAGCAACCAACATTGTTTCATACTCAGATTCATACTCGACCCCTCCCAGGTTTATTTTTAACTTATACTGTTGCCCGGGAATAGCTCCGTAATCTAATCCATAGTAACCGTCTCCATTATCATAAGCTTCTACTTCACCACCATGCACGTCCATCAAACTTATCCTGGCACCTGGAATGCCTGGAGCAGCTTTATTCTCATAAAAATTAGTGGTTTTGCTAATTCGAATAAAGTTATTGCTTGGGGTGTTCGTTATTCTTGCTTCAAAAACCAAGATATCTTCGGATTCATTTAGATTAGCAATATAGACATCTTCACATGATACCATTACTAAAATTACCAGGCAATATAGTATTCGTTTAATCATTAAAATCTGAAATTATAGGTTAATGATGGTACCGGTACTCCAATAATCGAAAATTTAAACAAGCCGTACAATCCTGCATCAAGATTTTGAGGTGAACTTTTTAAGTAATAAACCGAATACGGATTATTTCTTCCATAAAGGTTGTAAACAGAAAGTGTCCAACTTCCTTTCCACATACGTTTATTTCGTAAATTCTCGTCAAAAGTTATACTAAAGTCGAGTCGATGATACGGCGGCATTCTATATTCATTCCGATCAGAATAATAGACAATTTGCTCACCCCCATAATTGTATCTCAATTCCGGCAATGTTGTAGGACGACCAGAGGCAAAAACAAAGTTTGCTGAAAGCCTCCAACGCCGACTTACCTGGTAATTGGCAATAACCGATAAATCATGAGGTTTATCGTATACTGAAGGATAATATTCTCCCCGATTAATTGTCTCTTCATCAAGCAGCTTATCAGTTTTTCGCATTGTACGGGAATAAGCATAACTGATCCAACCATTAAGCCTCCCTTTGGCTTTTTTCAATAATAACTCTAAACCATATGAATAACCACTTGCCTGAATCAAATCCCGCTCAATATTGTGGTTCATTACCAAAGAGACCCCATTTTTATATTCAAGTATGTTTTTGAGCTTTTTGTAATAAATTTCAACCGATGCTTCAATGTTTTTTTCAAAAGAATTATTGAAATAACCAAATGCAAGCTGATCTGCTATTAGTGGCTTTAGGTGGGTATCACTTACTTTCCAAAAGTCTGCAGGTGAGACAACAGAAGTATTTGAAATTTGATTTAAATACTGATATACCCGCTGATAACTCCATCGCAATGAACTTTCTGAAGTCAGATCATATTTAAATGAAACACGCGGCTCAAGCCCATCATATCGCTTAACGACTTCGTTTTTGTCAAATTCTTTAACATCAGTTACGCTTTCCTGTGTTTTGGTTTTGTCTTCCTCATAAAAATATACGGTCGATTCGCCCAAATTCAAAAAATGAGAATATCTTAAGCCAACACTCATCGCTAAACGTTCTGATAAATCAAAATCACTACTTATAAATCCAGCCATTTCAACTGCCTGTTCATCATTAATTTTTTCACTAACTATTTCCGAGCCAGCTGTTACTGGAGTAATTTTTCCAGGATTTACCCGATAGCCGGTTCCTTGAAATCCCGTTTCAAACTTTAAAGAATTATTGGGCAGGTAGGATAAAGCATACTTAAATCCAATATTCTCAATGCCCGTCGAAAGGTCATAATCCAGATCAGCACCAAAGTCACTGGTCTCTGTTAGCTTAAAGTTATAGTTGCTATAAGATAAAGCAAGGTCACTTCGTACCCTTTCCCCAAAGGCATCGTTCCAGTTTAACGAAGCGATTGTATTGTCATAGCTATAAAGTGAATTTGAATTCAGGTTGAATTCATCTCCACTTACATACCCCATTAATTTTAGCTCATTCTTATCTCCCAAATTTAGGTTAATGTTCCCGTTTACATCAAAAAACCGAGCTGTGCTATTTTGAAACTCCACGTTTTTCATTTGCCTTAAAACCCAATCTGAATAGGTAGAACGACCACCAAAAAGGAAGCTACTTTTTTTCTGTTTTTTAAAAGGTCCTTCTACTGTTACCCGACTGTTTATTATCCCAAGCCCTCCATATACTTTTAGGGTTTCAGTATTTCCATCTTTCAATTTCACATCCATTACCGAAGAAACACGTTCACCATAACTCGCTGGCATGCCCCCTTTATAAATCACAATATCTTCGACAGCGTCAGGATTGATCATTGAAAAGAACCCAAATAAATGAGACGTATTAAAAATTGGAGCACCATCTATTAATACCAGGTTTTGATCTGTATTTCCCCCTCTAACATTAAACCCTGAAGCTAATTCTCCAACGCTATTAATTCCGGGCATCATCACAACACTTTTTATTACATCTGCCTCTCCCATGAGTACGGGTAGCTCCTTAATCAATTTCGCTTGAACTTTAACCATGCTCATTTGTGAGCGGGATCCATTCTGGTCTTCACCCAGAACAGTAACTTCTGCCAAATTATGAGATTCTTCAAACAGGTCAAATGTAACAGTCCCATTTTCAATCAATTTTACCTTCTGATTACGAGGTTCAAACCCCATAAAGCTGAGCTGCAATTCATGTTCTCCTGCAGGCAGTTCCCACACAAAGTCTCCATTCTTATTGGCTGAAATTCCTTCATTGATGGTTTTGTTAAAAATTACAGCTCCGGGTAATCTTTCTCTGTTTTTTCCGTCAAAAACAGTTCCGCGAATTGTTGCCTGTTTGTATCTTCCTTCATTTACCGGATCGCCAATAATTAACAAGTCAACCTGTTCCATATCAACAGAATATTCTTTTATGGTTGATTTGGGGACCACTATTATATCTTCCTGAAAAAACTGAAAAGTAAGCTTTGTGCCGCCTAAAATTTTTTCTAATGCGTTTTTAATTGAAACCTGGTCAAAAGACTGATTAACAACCATTGAATCAATCCACTCCTGCTGATAATAAAAAGTTAAACCGTACTCGTTCTTAACTTGCTGAAAGAAGTTTTCCAACGATGTGCTTTGAAACCTTCCTGAAATTGGGATGTCGATAATCTTTTCCTGTGCATGAAGGGTAACTACTATAAAAATAGAAAATAGAAGAGAAAGAATCTTGCGATTGATCATGTCAGGACTTGATGGTTTATATAGTTTTAGTTTTAAGATTAGCTGACGCTAAAGATATAACATAATTTGGTTTTCAAAAACACCTTTAAACAAAAAAACTAGAAACGGTAGCTAACTCCGGTGTAAATACCTATTGTGTAGGGCCTAAAGCTTATTTGTGAACTTTTGTTCAACGATCCAAGAAAGTATTTAATCTGTGGTTCAAAATGCATACTTATTTTATTGGAGATACCATAGCCTAAACCAATACCTAAGGTTGTGCTGTAACTCACCTTATTCATGTCACGGGTTTCCCCTATTCGCTCACGGCCAAATCCACTATCAAGATACGCGTTATTGCTTATTAGCCAGTTTGAACTAAAACCTCCAAGCAAATTTACATCCACTTTAGAATCAATTAACTGATATCTGAGATTTAGCGGGATTTCTATATATTCAAAATTTTGCTGAAACTCCGCTGCAGTAAGGAAAACTGCCTCGCTGGCATCAGCCGCTTCAAAATTGTTCCCAATTCGTGCATTGGATGGTAAATTTTCGATCTCAACTACGCCTGCCGATGCATTCAATAAAGTTTGGCCAGATTTAACCTCAAGTGGTGTTGAATAGAAATAGTTAGCAGTGTTATCAGATGAGATAAAGTTATAGTGCACCCTTTCCTGCTGCTGATTTGAAGAGCTTTGTCCAAGCTGACTAAAATAAACCCCACTTTGAAGACTCAATCGTTTCCCTGCTTTATATGTAACAGCAAGCCCACCTCCAACACTCAAGCTTTCTTTTGATCCAGGGTTAGACATATTGCTCGCATAAACATCTTTATAACTGGTTTGATTAACTGCCAAATTTGGTGATACCATGGCTGCTATTCGCCATGGCTTTTTTCGGTCTTCTCTTTCATTTTTCACTAACAACTGCTGATTTCGTTCAATTCTTTCTAAATCATCAACAGTCAGGCTTTGAGGCTCATTATTTCCAGATATTGTTGCTAATTGTTTTTCTTCGGGTTTAAATGTGAATGAAAAAAGATTTCCAGTTAACGATTTTAATATAGGGAAGTTCTCTTTCGCAGGGACATCTTCTTGTTTTGTATCAACAGTTTTTGAAACAGTTTTAGTTTGGAATGTTTTAGCTAAGTTTTCTTCATTATTTGTTGCTTCGATTTCCTGAGATGATGAAACCATAAATTTTTCATTGGCTTCAGCCTGTTCTGCAGAAGTAACTAAATCTTCAGCAGGAGATTCGGAGACAGGGTCGATAATCGCTGTTCCTGTTTCATCATTCGTGTTCTTTCCCTGATCAGCAGGCGCTTCAACAACTTCGGACGGGGCTAACACCTCATCAGGCTGTAAAGCAATTTGTCGCCCCAGTAAAAAAGCAATAACAATTGCAGCAGCGGCACCAGTAAGCTTCAGGTAAAAGAATAATCTCTTCTTCCTGGCTGCTTTTTGAGCTTGTTGAATTCCATCCCACACATGAGCAGGAGGAGCTTCCGCGAAACCGTCAAGCTTTTCGCGCAACAAATCATCAAAATATTTGTCTTCTTTTGTCATGCCGAAAAATTATTTTCCATTTCCCCAAAATCCTTTGCAATCTTCTTTTTTAAAATTAACCGGGCACGGGCCAGGTTCGATTTAGAAGTACCAACAGAGATTTGCATCTCTTCGGAGATTTCCTTGTGGTTTAATCCATCAAAAACATACAGGTTAAATACCATCTTATAACGGGGTGGTAATTCCTGAATCACTTTCAACAAATCCTTAGCAGAAATTGATGCAATAATATCATTGGAAAAATTTGCTTCCTCAAATACGGCTATATCTTCTACAGGGTGTAGGATATGCTGTTTGCGGTATTTCTCTAATGAAACATTGACCATGATTCTTCTGATCCATCCCTCAAATGAGCCCTCGTGCCTAAACGTGTCAACCTTTTCAAAGACCTTCAAAAAACCTTCCTGCAAGTTATCTTCAGCTTCAGTATTATCTTTAGAATACCTGAGGCATACCCCAAACATTTTTGGTGCAAACAGCTCATATACACGAGCCTGAGCCCGTGATTTTCCAGCAGCACATTCTTTTATTAGCTTACCGAGGTCTTCCAAAATACATCAATTGGTCAAGATCAAATTTAAGTTTTTCTACCGGACTATCTCAAATTTTATAGCCCGGTCTTTTTGTTTGCTGCGTCGGCCACTTGCCACTGCTTTGTTTAAGTTTACCGTGTATCAGATGAATGATGACCTCTAAAGGTTGCGTGAATTTATTTTTATGAGCCTCAGATTATTTTCCTAATGACCAAGTTTGTTAAAATTTCTTTTGGTCATTCGAAGTCATTTATTGTCATTAAGTAGTAGTGCGTTCATAAAGTTTCGTTGAAAAACTCATCGGATGACTCTGTTGATATCGAGCATTTTAGTCATCCGATGAGTGACATGTTAATTCAAAAA
>JANQII010000098.1 GCA_028282195.1 Prolixibacteraceae bacterium | reverse complement strand
AAACCCGTTTCCAGTCTCGGTCACAGTCTCCATTAACCCGAAACCCGAAACTTCCACAAAGAAAGCTGACAGTAACCCACCCTAATTATGAACTGATCCTGTGCTTTGGACTTTCCTTAAAAGGCTTTGAAAATTTTCACCTATCCTGTTCCAAATTTTATTGGATTATCCCGAACTCACGTTAATTTAATGAAGGGTTTTCCGGGAAATTCTCCCAAATCAAATATTTTCCACCCAATTTGCGAATTGCCCCTACCCACGAAGTTTCATCTTGTTTCTTAAGCAGTATTTTTTTCTCTTCAATATCGGAAACAAGCCACGAATGTTCATTTAATTCTTCTTCGAGTTGGCCTTTATCCCAGCCCGAGTAACCAAGAAAAAACCGGACCTGGTTATTTTTCACTACCCCTTCACTTATTTTTTTCTTAAGCACTTCAAAGTCCCCCCCCCAATACAGATTATCCTTAACATGGATACTCCCGGGAATATCGTCACCCAAAGAATGAATAAAATAAATAGAATCGGTACTAACCGGTCCCCCTAAAGAAACTTCTGCTTTAAAGTCGGGGAAATCAGGCATGATCTCATCAATCGGATAGTCAATTTTTTTATTAAGAATGAACCCAACCGCTCCTTTCTCGCTATGAGCTACAAGCAAAACCACAGCGCGGTTAAAATAGCTACCAGGCAAAAAAGGCTCAGCAATCAGGATTCTTCCTTTTTCAGGTGCCACATTATTAGTTTCTATTTTAAATAGATTGATATCCAATGTCATAAACTAACTAAAACCAATTCAATTTAAAAAAAATGAATAATTTATCAAACTAATAAACGCAATAACTTTAAAATAAATCTAAATAAGCTCTCAAATATTAAGCAAATCTTAAAAATTCTTTAAATCAAAAAGTTAAAGTTCTATTCTTCTTCAACAATTACAAATACATCTTCGTTCTCTTTTCTCATTAAAAATTGCTCTCTGGCAAATTTTTCAAGATTTTCCTGGCCGGTTTGAAGTTCTTTGATTTTGCGTCTATCAGATGTTATTTTCTGCTTTAAAAAATCTTTCTGATCAACCAACAGCGAAAGTTTATGCCTATTCTGGAAGTGTTGCACCAAACTGTGCTCATCAAAAAAGAAAAGCCACATAAGAAAAAATATAAGCACAAGCCCATATTTATTACGAATGTATTTCCAAATGAATTGAATGGCTTTCTTCATTAGTTTACTATTTTTAGCAAAAGTAACCCATCTTATGAGAAAAAAAAAGGAGGTGCTAAAAACACCTCCTTAAAATTATCTTACTTAAGCTTATTCATTATCTGGTAAGAAATTCGGGTACATGTAGTTGTGCGGTGGCACAAAATTTTCCTTGATGGTACGAATTGATGTCCAGCGAAGGAAGTTAAAAATTGAACCAGCTTTATCATCCGTACCTGAACCACGTGAACCACCAAATGGTTGCTGACCTACAACAGCACCAGTTGGCTTGTCATTGATATAAAAGTTACCAGCAGCGTTTTCAAGGCGTTTCGTAATTCGTTCAATGCTGTAGCGGTCTTGTGAGAAAACAGCACCTGTTAATGCATAAATAGAAGTATTATCCAAAATTGTAAGCGTTTCGTCCATTTTTTCGTCTTCGTATACATAGATAGTCAAAACAGGACCAAACAATTCTTCTTCCATAGTAATGTAATCGGGCTTTTTAGCAAGAATTACAGTTGGCTCAATGAAGTATCCAACCGACTTATCACAGTTTCCACCAAAGATCACCTCTGCATCTTCATCTTCTTTTGCTCTTTCAATGAAACCAGCTAATTTATCGAAAGTAGTTTCATCGATAACAGCATTCACAAAGTTTGTGAAATCTTCAGGTGGCCCCATTTTCACAGTTGCCAATTCTTTTCCTAAGCGCTCACAAACATCATCCCACATACTTTCAGGAATGTAAACCCTTGAAGCTGCTGAACATTTTTGTCCTTGATATTCAAATGCTCCACGAACCATTGCAATTGCCAAAGCTTGTCTGTCTGCAGTTGGATCAGCAAAGATGAAGTCTTTACCACCGGTTTCACCGACAATACGAGGATACGATTTGTATTTGTAGATGTTCTCGCCAATTGTTTTCCAGATACTTTGGAATACCCCTGTTGAACCGGTAAAGTGAATACCTGCAAATTCAGGATGAGTCAATACAACATCAGCAGCAGCCGGGCCAGATACATAAACCAGGTTGATTACCCCGTCAGGCACACCTGCTTCTTTGAAAATATCCATAATTACTGCAGCAGAATAAACAGCCGTTTTAGAAGGCTTCCAAACGGCAACATTACCCATCATTGCCGGGGCAGCTGGTAAATTACCTGCAATTGAAGTGAAATTAAATGGAGTCAATGCAAATACAAAACCTTCCAGTGGACGGAATTCATTATAATTCCAAATACCTGGAGCTGATTCTGGTTGCATTTTGTATATATCAGTAACACATTTTACACCAAATCTGAAGAAATCGGCCAATTCACAAGCTGCATCAATCTCTGATTGGAAAGCATTTTTTGACTGTCCCAACATAGTAGCTGCATTCATTCTATCACGATAAGGCCCGGCCAAAAGGTCAGCTGCTTTTAAAAAAATTGAAGCACGGTGTTGCCAGCTCATATTCGCCCAGCTTTCGCGAGCTTCCAAAG
Organism: Prolixibacteraceae bacterium; assembly: GCA_028282195.1. GTDB lineage: Bacteria > Bacteroidota > Bacteroidia > Bacteroidales > Prolixibacteraceae > Sunxiuqinia. The sequence goes on along the minus strand of JANQII010000098.1, from coordinate 14,541 downwards.
CAGCATCAATTGCCATTTGTACATGCGATGCATCACCTTGTGAGTAATATCCTAATGTATGATTGATATCATGTGGAGGTGCTATTTTTACACGACGATCCGTAGTTACTTCGCGTCCTCCAATTATCATGGGCAACTCAACTTCCTGTGATCTTAATTTCTCAATTTCTGCTTTCAGGCTGGCTCTTTCAGGAGAACCAGGAGCATAAGCCTTAATCGGCTCATTTTTTGCTATTGGTACGTTAAAAAATCCTTTTGGCATAATGTTAAACTTTTCAATTTTAAAATATGTTTGTTGCCACAAAGCTATCGAATACAAAAATTTTAATCCCTAATAAAAATCAGCTTTCAAAAAAGTATTCATTATTACAATATGATAAGCTATTACCAACTAAAAATTACTATATTTAGTCCGATTTTAATTGTGCCCGATTTCGATATTCATGCTTAAATCTATATATCACTTTATAGCTAAACCATTCCTTCCCGAAACGAATGAAGAAAAACGAAAAATCATTGGTCTTCATATCGTTATAACAGCAGGATTGGTTTTTGCATTTATTCATTTTACAATTGCTATTTTAGGCAGGCCTGCAAATGCCAGTATTCCTGGAGATATTTGTTTAATGACTATCGGGGTTTTAGCCTTTTACTGTTTAAGAAACGGAAGAGCAAGCTGCACAATTAATTCCGTTTTTTTATTACCATTTGCTTTCTACTTCTTCTTTATATCCAGCCCATACTCTATTATGCCTGTTCACGAGGCAATTCCGTATACCTTATGGGGTTTGTGCCCGGTTTTTTTATTTCTGCTCTTATTTGACAAGAACTTAAAGAAACTGGCTATTTTTTATGGGTGGTCGTTAATCGTCCTTTCATTTCATCTGTATAAAGCTGGCAGATTAGGTGATGCTGTTTATTTATACTGGCCGGGTGAAAACATGCTATTGAACCCATTTGTAGTTTTAAGCTCAATCTTTGCAATATCTTTTATCGTTAGTTGGAATTCGAACCTTAGTTTTTCAGAAATAAAAAAACATGCTGAAAAAACTGAAAACAAAATTAACCAAACTATAAAAGGGTTTCAGCAAGGAATATTACACCTCGAAATTGTACGCGATGAAATGGAAAACCCCACTGGGTTAAAAATTTTACGGACAAATCCGTCATTTGAAAGTATGTTTAGGGTATCATCGAGAGAACTGCGGGATGCAGATGCCGAGGTAATATTTCCAAAGGTTTTCAGGAACTCGTTTCATTGGAACAATTTCTATTTACAAACCAAAAAGAAGAAAACTGAACTATTTGTTGAGCATCTAAATAAATGGTTTGAAGTTTATGTAGTAAAACCAACTCCAAATCAAATCATCAGCATCTTTTACGATGTTTCTGTCAAACAAAAAAGGATTGAAACGCTACAGGAAAGCCGCAGACGATACAAAGTACTGCTGGAAGCAATCCCTGATATTTTCTTTGTAATTGACAAAGATGGAGTTTACATGGATTTTGTAATCAAAGAACAAGAGCAGATTAAAATTTCAGCTGACGATATTATTGGCAATACAATTTTTGAAGTTGGGTTCTCCGAAAAAATGTCGCGGAAGATTTTCCAGTGTATTCAGGATGCTATTCAATTTGAAACCATTGAGACGATTGAATATGCACTGGAAGTTGACAAGGGAACTGCTATGTTTGAGATGCGAATTGCCAAGCTTGACGACAACTCGGTAATCTCAATTGCAAGAGATATAACCAAACGCAAAATTGCTGAAATCAAGCTTGAAGAAGCTAAGGTTAAAGCAGAAGAAGCTGATAATCTAAAATCGGCTTTCCTTGCTAATATATCGCATGAAATCCGTACTCCAATGAATGCCATTATCGGATTCTCAAAAATGGTGGGTTCCCCTGAATTCGATATTGAAGAAAAGAACAAGTTCATCGACATTATTTTAAGTAATGGAAAGCTTTTGATGGAAATGATCAATGATATGATCAGCCTTTCAAAAATTGAAAGTAATCAAGTTGTAGTAACGAATGCCTTTTGTCAAATTAATGATTTGATGCTTGAGCTATATCGTGAATACAGCTACGATGTAAGCAACCGACCTATTCGACTGAAAATCAACAATGAAAATGCTAATCCGAAGTTTGGTGTTTCAACCGATAAAGCCATTCTTACTGAAATTATGCAAAAGCTTTTGGATAATGCCGTGAAATTTACCAACGAGGGTGAAGTTGAATTTGGATATAAAATGGTTAACCGTGAAGAATTGCAATTCTTTGTAAGAGATACCGGTATTGGCATTGATGAATCAGAACTTCACAAAGTTTTTGAACGTTTCCATCAGCTTGATAATAAAACCACACGGGAATACGAAGGTACAGGTTTAGGTCTTTCAATTGCGCAACACTATGTTGATATGCTAGGGGGTAAACTTGAAGTTAAATCACAAATAGATGAAGGCTCAATCTTCTATTTCTCTATTCCATTTGTTGGTGGCGACGGACTGCTTACGGTTGTAAGATAAAGCTGAAAGCCTGAAGTTGGAAGTCAGAGGTTATTATTGATAGTAGTTAGGTCATTAAGTTGTACGCAAGCATGAAAGACCACCAAATCTTCCAACATTAAATATTTAGTGTCAAGAAAAAGGACTGATTAGTACCTCGCAGATTGGTCAGTGCAAACTTGATGGGAATTTATTTTGTTTTCCTCGTGCGCCGTTTTAAAAACGATAGTGAAAAATTGGAAATCCACCTACAAACAGCTCTTTACGTTTTTGTTTCTTTGTTCACACATTTTCCTACCTTGTGTTTCATATCATAATAGTCAGGTTCAAGCTGATTATTTTACTTTAAAACATAAAATAATCGGACTTAAATAACAATTCTTAAATTACTTTGTATCATTGTAGTCAGGATAAAACTGACTTTTTATCTATGAGAAGTAAATATATATCAACGCAATCGAACAAAATTTTATCCTATTTTAACCAATTGGAGCAGTATTGCTTTGACTATTCCGAAGCCACGCAAGCACTACCCAAATCCAGCGACAGTGCACTGAAAGAGTTGTTGAGCGATATGGTTAAACGTGGACTTCTGATGCGATTAAAAAAAGGACTTTACCATATTATTCCCTACGAAAAGAAACCTGATAGCTTTATGCCCGACTGGCATTTACTGGCTCAGCCACTCACAAAAAAAACGGAACATTATATCGGTTACTATTCTGCACTACAAATTCACAACCTGATTACACAACCATCGTTGAAAGAACAGATTGTTGTTGCCAAACAAATGCGACCGTCAACATTGAAAATAAAGGATGTTGATTTTCAGTTTATTTACCACAACGATAAACACTTCTTCGGATTCAAAAAAATTTGGATTGACAGTTTTCATAAGGTTTTATGTTCTGATTTGGAAAAAACCTTTATCGATTGTCTTTTCAAACCTGATTATGCAGGTGGAATTGTGGAAATAGCAAAGGCGATTTACACATCACGGGATAAAATAAAATTCAAAAAACTATTGGAATATGCTGAGAAGTTCAAATCACAGGCAGTAGTTAAACGCTTGGGATTTATTTTGGAAGCGTTAGAAATTGAAACCGATATTGTTGAGCAATTGCAAAAACAGAAAACATCATCGTATGTGTTGCTCGATACAGAACTACCAAAATCAGGCAAAATGATTAGTCGTTGGAGTATCCAGCAAAATTTAGAAACAGAAACGATTAAATCTGCAATTTACACATGATAAAACCAGGCGAAATACAAAATAAGGCACGACAAGTTGGGGTGCGTGACCAACAAATCGAAAAAGATTACATTTTATCGTGGATATTGCAGGGAATTGCCCAACATCCGCAGTTATCGGAACAGATTGTTTTTAAGGGCGGAAAGGTATTGAAAAAAGTGTACTTTGAATACTATCTGTCATATTCTATCACCTGGTATCCCACCAGCTGATCATATCTTCCTGAAATACCTTTGTAGTAAACCAGAATTTGATATTCATTCTCTGTTTCAACATGTGTACCTTCTAAAACATCGTCTTCAGCTTGTTTTGATCCATCCGGCACATACACATAGTTATAATTGTAATACCCTTGTTTTAATAAAAGAGTTAGTTCATAGGCAGCAGTCTCATAATTCCATGTCATTTCATTGCTTTTGTTAGCATTCCAGTCAGTAAGTGCACCAAACACATTCACACTGCCCCCAACAAGCTGTGCTTCCATTTCTAAAGTAAAATGAACAAAAATATAATCGCACTCAGTATCATAATCATCAACTCGATCCTGGCTTTCAACTACAAAATTCCCATTCATCTCTCTATAACTGAAATATTTTTTGTTTGAACGGATTTCATCCTTCATTAAAGTGGCATGAAAATAAGGCCTGTGAAAAGTGGTGGAAAACACATTCTCTCCGTTAAAACGGGTTGTCCTGATATCAAAATACCGATATTCATTCCCCCCCTTAAAAACATTTTCTTTGTCGTAATCATAAACCAACTCACCCTCTTTTATAAAAAGTGGCTTTAAATCCTTAATTGCTGTATCCCAACGCCGGTTTTTCATTACAACTACTTTAACCTCATCTCTTGGATTTTCAATTCTGAGCTTCGGGTGATAAATCGTAAAATCAACTTCCTGGTTATCTCCCTTAAACGGATCAAATGTTGCCTTTTTAACCATTCCCCCAACATTTACTCTTGGCTCCAGCACATGAAAACGTCTGGTAAGTACAAGCTTCTCCATATCCTGATCTTCATAAACGATAAGAATATAATTGCCGGAATATTTTAAATCGACTTGTTCGTTTGGAATACGAAGCTGGTAATTCACATAGGTCATCGTTGTATTGAAACTCATGGCATAATCATCCAGCGGATTTTCAATAAAACCATCCATGTACTCGTTTTGCAAAACGTAAGATTCATTCCAGTTTGCATCGCAGTGAAGGATCATATAATAATAATTGCTAAGCTCTCCGGAAAGATCATCAAACTTTAAAAGAAGATTTGCCCCTGAACCTAACTCGTAAATTGGGAAACTTTGTTCAAAGCCTTCACTAAAAAGCTGAACAGTTTTAATGTTCTCTTTATAAGTCGCATTTTGGTAATAAAATCCATTTTCTTGTTGGGCAAAAGAATTTAATGAAAATATAACGCTCAGGATTAATAAAAAAATGACTGAAAAAAGGTGTTTTTTTTGACTTTTATCCATTGAATCTTGTTATTTATCTACTACTGACTATCTGAAATCAAAAACTGATCCAAATCAAATAACGTTTTGAGGTATTTAAATATTTCAATTCCTAGAAGTTTCTGAAACAAAGATTGTAAAAAGTTTTTTAAATATATACTTTTGCAATCTTAAAATATATAACTACAATAAGGGATTACAATGTCAAAGCATTTTAAACTAAAACGTGGATTAGATATCCGTTTAAAAGGAATTGCAGAAGCTGTTCTTGAAGATGCTCCCGCAGCAAAAACCGTAGCCCTTAAGCCAACAGATTTCCCAGGCTTAACACCTAAATTGAAAGTGAAAGCTGAAGCGCAGGTAAAAGCTGGTGATGCTTTATTTTTCGACAAATACAATCCGGAAGTATTATTTACTTCACCAGTTAGTGGTACCGTAAAAGCTGTTAACCGTGGCGAACGCCGTAAAATTCTGGAAGTTGTTGTTGAAGCTGATCGTCAAAATGAAAGCCTTGAGTTTACAAAGGCTGACCCATCGTCACTTTCAAGAGAGGAAATCAAAGAACAATTGCTTAAGAGCGGACTTTGGCCATTTATTAAACAACGCCCTTACGGTGTATTGGCCAAACCTACTGATGTTCCTGCAAACATCTTCATTTCCGGATTCGACAGTGCTCCGCTTGCACCGGAATATGAGTTTGTTTTTGAGAGTGAGCAATCTGCATTGCAAAGTGGTATTAATGCTTTGGCAAAGCTAACGGATGGTAATATATTTCTGGGTCTTCCTTCAAATCAGGAGAACGGGGTTTTCTCTACATTGAAAAATGTAGAAGTAAATACGTTTAGCGGGCCACACCCGGTTGGGAATGTTGGTATTCAAATTCATCATGTTTCGCCAGTCAACAAAGGCGATTTAGTTTGGACTATTCCTGCTCAGGCACTTGTTTTCATTGGTCGTTTATTTGAAACAGGTAAACTTGACCTGTCAAAAACAATTGCGCTAACTGGTTCTGAAGTTAAAACACCAAAATACTATAAAACAGTTCATGGAACTAACTTATCGGAGCTGCTAAATGGTAAAACCAAAGAAGAAAATACCGAGCGTATAATCAGTGGCAATGTACTTACGGGGACAAAAGTTGCGAAAGATGAATTTTTAGGGTTCTTTGATCAGCAAATAACTGTAATCCCAGAGGGTGATCAGTATGAATTTATGGGATGGGCCGCTCCGGGAATCAATAAATTTTCTGCGGGCAAGACTTTCTTTTCAAGTCTTTTCCCTAAGAAACAATATACGCTTAACGCAAATATGAATGGTGGCGAAAGAGCTTTTGTTCTTTCAGGCCAATATGAAAAAGTTCTTCCGATGGATCTTCTCCCTGTGTTTTTGTTGAAATCGATTTTAGTAAACGATATCGATAAAATGGAACAGCTTGGAATTTATGAAGTAATTGAAGAAGATTTTGCTCTGTGTGAATATGCTTGTACTTCAAAAATTAAAGTACAGGATATCTTGCGTGAAGGAATTAACTCAATGATTAAAGAATTGGGCTAGTCCCATAATAAGATATTCAATGAAAGCGATAAGAAACTTTTTTGAAAATACGAAACCACATGTACAAAAAGGCAGCAAGTTTCACTGGCTGCATTCAACACATGATGCTTTCTTTACACTATTATTCGTACAGAAGGATACCTCAAAAAGCGGAACTCACATTCACGATTATACTGATTTAAAAAGAACAATGGGTATTGTTGTACTTTCAGTAGTACCTGCCCTTTTATTCGGTATGTATAATGTAGGTTACCAGCACTTTGGAGCGCTTGGCCAATTGGCTGACACGACTTTCTTCCAACTGTTCCTGTTTGGATTTTTGAAAGTACTGCCCGTTATTATTGTATCCTATGTTAGCGGTCTGGGAATTGAATTTATTTTTGCCCAGCTACGTGGACACGAAGTAAACGAAGGTTTTTTGGTTTCCGGAATACTCATTCCGTTGATAATGCCGATTAACACCCCTCTATGGATGATTGCTGTAGCCACAGCTTTTGCTGTAGTTTTTGGAAAAGAAGTGTTTGGTGGTACAGGAATGAATATATGGAACCCTGCTCTTGTAGCACGTGCGTTCCTTTTCTTTGCTTACCCGGCACAAATGTCTGGTGACTCGGTTTGGATTTCTGCATCAGGCATAGAAAAAATGGCTGATGGTTTTACGGGTGCAACGCCAATGGCTGAAGCCGTCCTGGGCAACATCGAGTTCAGTGCATGGGATGCTTTTATCGGGTTAATTCCGGGATCAATTGGTGAAACTTCTGCATTAGCAATTCTTATTGGTGCACTGATATTAATAGTAACAGGGGTTGGAAGCTGGAGAATCATGCTTTCAACAATTGTTGGGGGTGCATTTATGGGGGTTTTGCTGAACCTTTTTGCCGTTAACACATACATGGAACTTGAATTCTGGAAGCACCTGATTATTGGTGGGTTTGCTTTCGGTGCAATTTTTATGGCTACGGACCCTGTTTCTGCGGCTCAAACTGTACGTGGAAAATGGATTTACGGCTTCCTGGTTGGTGTGTTGGCAATTCTAATCCGCGTACTTAACCCAGCCTTCCCGGAAGGTATGATGCTTGCTATTTTGTTAATGAACACTTTTGCTCCGCTAATTGACCACTATGTGATTCAAGGCAATATAAAACGTCGTTTGAAACGTGCTCAAGTAAATGCTTAATCTATAAAAGAAAAAGAAATGGATAGTAACAGTAATGTTTACACATTTATATATGCCTCGGTTATGGTAATCCTGGTTGCTGCAATTTTATCGATTACAGCAATTAACCTGAAACCGTTACAAGATAAAAATATTGAAGTCGAGAAAAAGAAAAATATCCTGGCATCTGTAAGTATTCCGGCAACAGCTGAGAATGCTGAAAAACTTTATGCTGAAAAGATTGTCAATTCATACATTGTCAATTCAAAAGGAGAAAAAGTAGATGGTGACGCTTTTGTTGTTGACTTAAAGAAAGAACGTGCAAAGCCTGTTTCAGAACAAAACCTTCCTGTTTTTGAATGTGAGGTTGATGGTTCTGTTAAATACATCCTTCCTTTACGCGGTTCCGGACTTTGGGGCCCAATATGGGGATATATTTCACTGGAAAATGATATGAATACAGTTTACGGTGCAAATTTCGATCATGAAGGGGAAACCCCGGGACTTGGGGCTGAAATATCAACCGACATGTTTGAAGTGCCTTTTAAAGGGAAAAAACTATTTGACCAGGCCGGTAAATTTGTATCAATTCTTGTGGCTAAAGCAAATGAAAGTGCACCGGAACAACACAAAGTTGACGGAATTTCCGGTGGGACAATCACATCCAAAGGTTTAGAAAAAATGCTGCTGGATGATTTAAGTGCTTATGAAGCTTTTTTCAACTCGAAAAAATAATAGAAAATGAGCGATAGAGAACCTTTATTTTCAAAGAAAAATTTAAACCTGCTGAGTGACCCAATGGACAACAGCAATCCAATTACCGTACAGGTATTAGGGATTTGTTCAGCGCTGGCAGTAACTGCACAACTAAAGCCTTCAGTAGTTATGTCAATATCTGTAATGGCTGTACTTGGTTTTGCAAATGTGATTATTTCCCTGTTGAGAAATGGTATTCCTAACCGGATCCGTATTATCGTTCAGTTAGTTGTAATTGCTGCATTGGTAATTTTGGTCGATCAGGTATTGAAAGCTTTTGTATACGATGTAAGTCGTCAGCTTTCGGTATTTGTTGGTTTAATTATTACCAACTGTATTATTATGGGACGTCTGGAAGCTTTTGCTTTGGGAAACAAACCATGGCCTGCTTTCCTTGACGGAGTTGGAAATGCTGCCGGGTATGGCGTGATCCTGATTATTGTTGGATTCTTCCGTGAACTACTGGGAGCCGGAACATTATACGGTTACAAAATTATTCCTGACAGCTGGTACATCGTGAATGGTGGTTTTTACGAAAACAACGGCTTGATGGTACTTTCGCCAATGGCACTTGTTGCAGTAGGTATTATTATCTGGGTACAACGTAGCAGAAACCGTCAATTAATTGAAGACTAACCTCTAACGAAGAAAGAAATGGAAAATCTAATTAATATATTTATAAAGTCCATCTTTATTGAGAACATGGTTTTTGCATACTTTTTTGGTATGTGTTCTTACCTGGCCGTATCAAGAAAGGTAAGTACATCAATGGGGCTTGGACTTGCAGTAATTTTCGTATTGGGTATCACTGTACCGGTAAACTACCTTCTTGAAAAATATATTTTGAATGAAGGTGCATTGATCTGGTTAGGGCAAGATTTTGCAAATGTAGACCTAAGCTTCCTTCGCTTTATCATGTTCATTGCAATTATTGCATCAATGGTGCAACTGGTTGAAATGATTGTTGAAAAATTTGCCCCGGTGCTTTATACACAACTTGGTATCTTCCTTCCATTGATCGCTGTAAACTGTGCAATTCTTGGAGGTTCACTTTTCCTTCAACAAAAAGCTTTTCTGAATATTGGTGAAGCTGCAGTTTACGGACTTGGTTCAGGAGTAGGCTGGTTGCTGGCAATTGTTGGCATTGCTGCTATCCGCGAGAAAATTGAATATTCTCAAATCCCTGCCCCTCTTCGCGGGCTTGGGATCACATTTATTGTGACAGGTTTAATGGGATTAGCATTTATGGGATTCATGGGAATTAAACTATAATCGACTAATAAATTTCAGTACAATGATATTTTTAGCAACACAAACAACAATCGTTATTGCCAGTATAATCGTTTTCCTTTTGGTAATTATCATGCTGGTTTCAATACTGTTGTATGCGAAAAAGAGATTGACTCCTTCAGGAGTAGTCAAAGTAAACATTAATGATGGTGCTTTAGAACTTGAAACCAATCCGGGAGACACTCTGCTAACGATGATGGGGAATAATAAAGTTTTCCTTCCATCTGCCTGCGGTGGTGGTGGTACCTGTGCGATGTGCCGGTGCCAGATTGAAGAAGGTGGTGGTTCTATTCTTCCTACAGAAACTGGGTTCTTCACCCGAAAGGAGCAAGCCGACAACTGGCGATTAGCTTGCCAGGTGAAAGTTAAGGAGGACATGAAAGTACATGTTCATAAAGAAATCCTGGGTATTAAGAAATGGGAATGTGAAGTTGTTTCAAACAACAATGTCGCAACTTATATCAAAGAGTTTGTTGTTAAGCTTCCTGAAGGTGAAATTCTGGATTTCAAATCGGGTGGTTACATTCAAATTGATGTTCCTAAAGTTGATGTTGATTTCACAGACATGAACATTGACGACGAATACCGTGAAGAATGGGAACAATACAATATGTTTGACCTTAAAATGAAGAACACGGAACCAACTTTCCGTGCATATTCCATGGCTAATCACCCTGCCGAGGGCAATATTGTCATGTTGAACATTCGTATTGCAACCCCTCCATTTGATCGCATAAATGGTGGTTTCCAAAAAGTAAACCCTGGAATTTGTTCTTCATATATTTTCTCACTTAAACCTGGGGACAAAGTAACTATATCAGGTCCTTACGGGGAATTCTTCCTGAAAGACAATGATAATGAAATGATGTTTATCGGTGGTGGTGCGGGCATGGCCCCTATGCGTTCTCACTTGTTTCATTTGTTCCATACATTAAAAGAAACAAAGAAGAACATAACTTACTGGTATGGTGCCCGTTCATGGAGAGAAGTTTTTTACTACGATCAATTCAGGGAAATTGAGAAAAACTTTCCAAACTTTAAATTCCACCTGGCTTTATCCGACCCTCAACCGGATGATAAGTGGGATGGTGCCACTGGGTTCATCCACCAGGTAATTCATGACAGTTACCTGAGCAAACATGAAGAACCTGAAGAAATTGATTATTACCTCTGCGGGCCACCAATGATGAACGATGCAGTACAAAAAATGCTTTACGATCTCGGAGTTCCCGATGAAAATATTGCATTTGATGACTTTGGAAGCTAATTGATGACCAGGATATAATTTGAGGGGGTATATTAAAAGCCGGTCTTTGCGGGGTTTCTTTTTACCCGGTACTTAACAGGCTGTATGAAAATGTGTTTTTGACTAACCACGGCATAAATGCCGTGGACTCAAGGCTAACAAAGCAAACATGCTTTAGCCCTTAATTTCAACATTTTGGAACGGGAATTAAATATCCACCTTTAAAGAAAGTGGGCTTGATTTGCACCCATAGGGCGCTTCAAGGGAAAACAACACAGAAAGTCAAAATAAGAAATAAGGAACAAAAAATGGATAAGGTCTTGGCAAGGAACTTTTTGATTGGATATTTCCTGTCTGCCATCCCTACGGGAGGAAATCCGACAGGCAGGCTTATTCAATATTTTACATTTCCCTATATGAAAATCAAGGTACAGCCGTTTAAACATGACCACCATCAAAGAAGGTAGTTTTTTAGATTATAATAAAACCCAAAGTCCCGGGTTATCGAAACCGATACGCACTCGACCGGAATCAGTTCGACTTAAATAACTCCAATTCCCTGGCAGTTTCCGGATCCTGAAATTATATTCTCACTGATTTAAATGCGTTTGTCCTGAATATGTAACATTTAATCTTTTACACTTTTGCTCTTTTTCGTATCTTAAACCAACTAAATTATCCCATATGGAAAAGCTTATCGATTACATTCAGGAGGCAACTGGCTTAAGTGCACATAGCCTTGACAAAATATTTATATCAATAATAATTATTCTTCTTTTATGGCTATTGAGGTTACTTATTTTACGTATTGTATGGAAAAATACACAGAATGTAAAAACACGTTATCAATGGAAACGGACTTTGTCTTTTGTGTTTCCCATGATCAGTGTGATATTAATTGGTGCAGTCTGGATAAGGGCTTTCGAACAATTTGGTGCTTTTTTGGGCTTATTTTCTGCCGGTCTGGCCATTGCCTTAAAAGATCCGTTAACAAATCTTGCCGGATGGTTTTTTATTGTTTTGCGTAAACCTTTTGTCGTTGGTGACCGGGTTCAGGTTGGTGAAAATGCCGGTGATATCATTGATATCCGTTTATTTCAATTTACACTTTTAGAAATTGGGAATTGGGTTGATGCCGACCAAAGTACCGGACGGATTATTCACCTTCCAAACGGAAAAGTTTTCATGGACGCACAGGCTAATTACAGTACCGGGTTTAAATATATATGGGATGAAATACCCATTACGGTTACATTTGAAAGTAATTGGGAAAAAGCAAAAACCATTCTTGAGGAAGTTATTCAGAAACATGCCAGGCATTTTAGCAGCGATGCTGAAAAAGAAATTTTGGAAGCAAGTAAAAACTACATGGTTTTTTATAAAAACCTGACACCCATTGTTTACACCAAAGTAGCTGAGTCTGGGGTTACACTGACCATTCGCTTTTTGTGCGACCCCCGAAAAAGACGCTCGTTGGAGCACAAAGTATGGGAAGATGTACTGAAAGCCTTCTACAACGAACCAAACATTAACTTTGCTTATCCTACACAACGCTTCTATAGTTTTCCAGCTGAAAAGAAATAGTTTTTGAGTAGTTGTTTAACAGAATTATATAAAGCAAATCTTAACATTCAATATCACTTCATAAATATAACGTGAGTCTTGGATTCAATAAGTTGTTTTTCAATGATTTATGACGTCAATATGAATTGATCCCTTTTCGCGTCTTTGCGGATTCTTATGATCCTTTGCGGTTTATTTATTTAGCATTGATAAATTCATATTTAATTTATTTCATCTTATTAAAATTGTTTGTTTTCTAAAGTATAAGATGGAACTCGCATGATTTTAATAAATCGCCTATGTGTGAATATTTCTCATGCTCGTTTCATTGGTTTTCGGATTATACCGATTAGTATTTAAAATTACTCAATAATTTCACTACGTTTATCATTGAGTTTTAATCCCGAATCCTCGGGACGGCATAATACCCGTGTGTAAATTAACACATAAAATGGTATTATTTAACCGCGAAGTGCGCAACGTTTTTTTCGGAAAGTCCGCTAAGGGGTGGTTTGGGGCAATGATTATTTTGCAAACTATTAAGATCAACCCAAAACTCACGTTAATTTTTCCCCGCTGCAAAAAAGAAGCAGCAGAAGACCTGATTTCAAAAAAAGGGTATAAATGGTTACCTTTACCTTGAAATGGATAAAAATCAAAAACTATTGATCCAGCTTGAGGGAAAGGTTCAAACTATTGACCCAAATGCAAAAATAATTTTGTTTGGTTCAAGGGTCCGTGGTAATTATAGTGATCCTCGTTTAATATATAATGAAAAGGAATATATATTTTATGCTATTTACAGAGCTAACCAGTCAGTAAAAAACATTGCAGCATTCTAAAAATATTTATTATGATACGTATAGTTGTAACACCTGATAAAAACTTTCTCTCTTTCAATATACCTGATAAATACATAGGTAAGAAAATGGAAGTGATCGCTTTTGCAGTGGACGAATCTTCGGGAGATGTGATTTATACAAACAAAAGCAGTAAAAGCTTTTCTTCGATTAAATTAAACACCAAGGGTTTTAAATTTAACCGGAACGAAGCAAATGAACGATAATTGTTTTATTGATACCAATATCCTTGTTTACTGCTATACCGGTGATGAACCGGTTAAACGGCAAAAAGCTTTGAGTATTGCCAATAATCCCGATATGTTTATCAGCACCCAGGTCCTAACTGAACTTTCCAATACATTGAAGAGAAAGTTTAAAGTGGATTGGCAAACCGTTGAAAATGTTATCTCGGAAGTGAGTTCCGATTTTAATGTATATGTAAACAAACCCAATACTGTTGAACGGGCTTGCCGTATCGCTGATAAATACCAATACTCGTTTTATGATTCGTTGATTATTACCGCTGCTTTGTCTTCTAACTGTAAAACACTTTATTCCGAAGATATGCAGGACGGACAAACAATTGAGAATAGCCTTACCATTGTAAACCCGCTTAAGTAAAAAATCCCTGGATTTTCCGATCCGGAACAGAAAAGACTGTTGCCAAAAGTAGATGTTTTGAGAATGATCGAATCATATATTAACGTGAGTTTTTGGTTCAATAATTTGTTTTTCAATGGCTTATGATATTTATTTGTATTGATCCCTGTTCGCGCCTTTGCTGATCCTTATGGTCCTTTGCGGTTTATTTATTTGGCATTGATAAATTCATATTTATTTATTTCATTGGTTTTCATCGGATTATACCGATTAGTATTTAAAATTACTCAATAATTTCACTACGTTTATCATTGAGTTTTAA
>JANQII010000084.1 GCA_028282195.1 Prolixibacteraceae bacterium | reverse complement strand
TACTGGCGGGTAATGGTAAAAGGAGTAAATTATGCAGAAATCGGGGTAAAGAAATATGAAGAACAAATTAAGCTACAGAAACTAAAGACCATGAACCGGTTAGCTTCTGAGCTTAATCTTGTAATTACTGAATATTAATGTATTGCAAAAATATATCATTGGTAACTTGATTCAGCCCCGAAGCATCGGGGTATATCAATCAAGTAAAACGTAACTCGAAACAGATTCCGATCCGGCAGCTGCCGAACGGAATGACAAATATTCTTTTACTTTTTTGGGCAGCTCACTGAAACCCATCATCGGACTTTATTCCTTAATCCATAACTTAAGTCTGACCTAATCCAAAAAAAAAATCAAAAATCGACTCAGGGTATTTTTTGACTTATTCGCTTTAGTTTATATAAAAGCGAAAAAAATGACTGATCAGTTAATCTACAATTATATTTTAAGTGAAGCTTCTGAACAAGAAAAAGAAGTCGTTAAAAAGTGGGCAGCCGAATCGGAAGAACGCCAAAAAGAACTTTCCCGGATTAAGAACATCTGGATTCTTTCAGGCCTAAATAATGAAATTAATCCTGAGCAAAAACAACAGGCCATTCAGCAAATCCTGGCAAGGATAAAAGAACTGAACAATACCCCCGAAAGAAAAACCATTCAATTGAATGGGTTGAAATATGCAGCTATCATTGTTCTGGTTGCATTATTCTCGGGGACAATCGGATACTTTGTATTTCAATCTGAAAACAATATTTACCAGTCGGCTTATACTGAAATTATCGTTCCAAATAGTGAGCGCTCCACCGTTCTTTTACCAGATGGCTCCACGGTGCAACTCAATAGTGGTTCAATTTTGAAATTTAAATCTTCTTTCGACTCGAACAATAGAACAGTTTCCCTTTATGGAGAAGGTTATTTTGAGGTAAGTCACGATAAATCCAAACCATTTTTTGTTGAAACAAACCATTTTCAGGTTGAAGTAATTGGTACAAAATTCAATGTTTCAAGTTACAAAAATGATGAAAGTACAACTGCTTACCTGGAAAGTGGTAAAGTGAAGATTAATCTGGAAGATGGTCAAAGTATACTATTGAAACCTACTGAATCTGCGGAATATAATAAAACAACAAATACAATCCGGAAATTCGCGTACGACGATAGCAGATATACAGACTGGACCAGGGGAATCTTAACATTCAACGGGGAAACAATTGAAGAATTGTCAAAAAAACTTGAACGAAGATTTGGGGTTCAAATTGCTTTTAGCGACGATACAGTCAAACAACGAATTTATACAGGATCCATCAAAGACCAGGATTTAAAAACTGTTCTTGAGGCCATTAAGTTTACATCATCATTGAACTATACTAAAAAAGGAGATCAAATAACAATCTACTCAGCCAAATAAAAAAAGCCGGGAAATATTCGCAGTATTTTCCGGCTTCGCTAGTGATAATTAACCGTGCTAATCGATTCGCAGTCAATAGCACCATGTTTAACTAACAGTTTTCAAATTTATGAAAAAAAACAAGAAAATGGATGATGACGGAGCAATTCGTCTGATTCGAAAAGGATTTTTAATTATGAAACTATTTCTGATTTTTATGGTATTGGGAATTCTCCAAAGTACAGCTTCCGTCTATTCCCAGAATAAACGGTTTAGCTTAAATGAAGAAAATATCTCAATTCGTGAAGTAATTGAACTGATTGAAGAACAAAGTGAATACCGGTTCTTTTATGAAGAGGCAAAGCTCAATGTCAATGAAAAACTAAACCTGGATGTTGAAAATAGTACCATTAAAGAAGTTCTTGATGAATTATTTAAGCAAAAGAGTGTTGTGTACAAAATCATGGAAAATAACTTTATTGTACTAAAGTCTTCAAAATCCATTATTAATTCAACTCAACAGAAAAATGTAACAGGAAATGTATCTGATTCTTCAGGGCAACCTTTACCTGGCGTTTCAATCATTATTAAAGGTACGACTCAGGGAACGATTACTGATTTTGATGGAAACTTTGCTTTGGGGAATGTCCCAGATGATGCGACTCTGATTTTTTCCTTTGTGGGGATGATTTCACAGGAACTTCAAATTGGCGATCAGACCTTAATAAATGTTACGCTAGTAGCTGATGCAATTGGCATTGAAGAGGTTGTTGCAGTAGGATATGGTTTTAAAAAAAGTGCTGACCTTACTTATTCCGTATCTAAAGTAAAATCTGAAGTTTTGGGAAACAGGCCCGTTGGGCGTTTGGAAACTGCATTACAAGGGCAATTAGCTGGTGTCACTGTCAGGCAGGGAAATGGAGGTCCGGGCAGTTCGCCTCAGTTCATGATCCGAGGGGTAAATTCGATTAATGCTGGGAGCGGTCCATTGTATGTAATTGATGGACTTCCAATACTTGATGCAAGTATTATTGGAACCCTGAATATGAATGCGGTGGAATCAATTGAAGTGTTAAAAGATGCTTCTGCTGCTGCAATATACGGATCCAGAGGTGCTGGTGGGGTTGTAATAATTACAACAAAGAAAGGGCAAAAGGGGAAAATCGACGTTTCATACAATGGATATGTTGGAATCCAGCGTGCCGAAAAGTTAATAGATATGCTTAGTGGCCCGGAGCAAAGGAGCTTAATCAAAGAAGCTTATGAAGATGTAAACGGAACCGGCTCTTTTGTGGATTGGAATATTCCCGAAGATGAAAGTTATGACCATATTGAAGATTTCTTCAAGTCTGGTAATGTCCAGGGGCATGAGATTTCGTTGAGCAGTGGAACCGACAAATCTAATTTTTTCGCAAGTATCAATTATTATGATCAGGATGGTATTATTCAAGGTGCCGGTTTTGAAAAACTTACATCGCGCATGAATGCAAGTTTCAAAATTAACCCTCATGTTGAGATTGGCTCCAGTATTGAAGCGGGCTACAGTGATAAACAAGAAACCCAGACACATGGTAAAGGGAATGCATTGAACCATATTTTGGCCCATGCTGCTTTTGTCCCACTTGATGTATATCGAGTTAATAGTTATGATCCGGCAAAAGCTATGGTTTACGAAAATCCTTTATATGGATTAAGTGTTGAAGGATCAAGATCACTGGATAGGGCCGAATTTATTGATGATCATTTAAAAAGAGGTCAGATACTTAGTAATACTTATATCAATGTCGAATTATTACCTGGCCTGGCATTAAAATCAAGCTTCGGGTTTATTTATGTAAGTACAGACAGGCGTAAATTTAACCCTGGTAACCGTTGGGATGCCATCAGGGCTGAGCGGTGGACAACTCGTTCGACGAACTGGCTTAGTGAAACAACTCTTCATTATGATAAATCATTTGAAAAGCATAATGTTGACTTATTATTAGGGTACACTTCACAGAAACAAAATACTGAGAATTCTGCAATCAGGGGTGATGGATTCGCCAATGGTACGGTTCCAACGTTGAATGGAGCAACAACTTTCAGCAATGTAAGCAATAATATCAATAATTGGGGGCTGGTTTCCTATTTAGGAAGAGTGATGTACGGTTATGAAAATAAATACCTTTTAAGTGTAAGCGTCAGAAGGGATGGTAGTTCCCGTTTTGGTTCCAATACACGCTGGGGGATATTTCCTGCTGCTTCTGTTGGTTGGAAAATCAATAATGAGGAATTCTTTAACATTCCAATAATGAATTTATTAAAACTGCGCTTTTCATGGGGGCAGACAGGAAATAATCAAATCGGGGATTATGACCAATATGGATTGTTGTCACCAGTAACTGCTGTTTTCAATGGTTCACCCGTAGGGGGATATGCTGTAAATTCAAGCCAGGTAGAAAACCCTGAATTAAAATGGGAAAAAAACAATTCGATTAACCTGGGACTGGATGCAGGCTTATGGAATGGGCGATTACAGCTAAATGCTGACTACTACAAAAATACGACCTCGGATCTTCTGTTGAACGTACCCCTTCCCACAATCTCAGGATACAGCCAGGGAAGGCAAAATGTTGGAGAGGTTGTAAATAAAGGTATTGACCTGGAAATTACGTCCGTAAATATTTTAAAGAACGACTTATCATGGAGGACTACTTTTGTATTCAATATTAATGATAACGAAGTAACAAAAATGAATGAGCCGGATGCTGAAATACTGGATGGTCCCTGGTATGCCAAAAGCAACCTTACACGTGTGGGCGAAGCAATTGGTTCTTTATATATGTGGAAAGCAGATGGTATCTACAATGATCAGGCTGAATTGGATGCCCATAATGTTGAATATGATGTGGGTACCCCCCGCGTTGGCGATGTTAAAATTGCAGATATAAATAATGATGGAAAGATAAATGAAGAGGATCGTGCCGTAGTAGGACAACCTATGGCAAAATATACCTTCGGTATTACAAATACCTTAAAATACAAAAACTTTGATGTAAGCATGGTGATTGCAGGTGCCGGGGGAAATAAAATATACAATGCAGCTGGAAGGGAGCCCGGGAACTTTAACTCGATTGGAAGAAGGCACAATAAGTATGCTTACTTTGCTGATCGTTGGACAACTGAAAACACAGATGCAAAATACCCGAGAGTGTCTGGTGGACAATTTCCGTACTCAGATGGAAATGCAAAGGAAACTACCTTGGATTTGTTTGATGGGGATTACTGGCGGATAAAAAATTTAACGATAGGTTATGAAATTGACCAAAACCTACTTGGTAAATATATTTCTAAAGCAAGGGTCTATTTTTCTGCTGAAAATTTATACTTGCATGACAAGTACGTAGTTGGTTTTAACCCAGAAGCCAATAGCCCTGAGGGTGGAGGTTCATCTGCAATTAATGGTGCAGGTATGGACTATGCATCTTTCCCAAATCCAAAAACATTTACACTAGGCGTGAACCTGAGTTTTTAAAGTTAATCTTAAGAATTATGAAAAATTATAAATTTATATTTTTATTGTTGGTCATTACAAGCTTTATGACTGCTTGCGAAGAAGATCTATTAGATCAGAAACCTATCGATAATCTCTCCATTGCAAACTATTATAATTCACAAAGTGACTTCCAGGAGGCTGTTGTCGGAATTTATGATGCTTTTCAAACATTTGCAGATCGTAATTACCTTCGTTTTTCTGAGCTGAGGAGTGATAATGCAAATGGTGCAAAACAAGCTGACCTGGAGGATATCAGCAACGATTCACCTTCATTAAATACCGGTATTACCAACGAACTGTGGCAGAACCTTTACAGAATTGTATATCTTTCAAATACAATTTTAGAACGTATTGATGATGTTGAATTCAAAGATCCGGAAATTAAAAATCAGTCGAAAGGGGAAGCTGTATTTTTCAGGGGGCTGGGGCACTACTATATCGGTAAGTTTTTTGGGCAGGGAATCGTGTTAACTGCAACCATTAATTTGGGAAATGCAAAAAATGTTGGTTCATTACATGATCAGGATGCATTTTTCAGCCAGGCAGAAAATGACTTCGGGAAAGCAATAGGGTTATTACCTGCAACCGCTGAATATGGGAGGGTAACACGCTATGTAGCTGAATCATTCCTGGCCGATTGTTATATGTTTACCGGTCAACTTTCTAAAGCAAAACCTTTACTGGAGAGTGTGCTGAAAAACGCAGGGGCTTCATTTGAACCGGTTTACGCTAATATTCATAAAGAAGACCACAATCAGGAAGTTATATTTGCTGCAACTTTTGCTGATGGTGACGATATTGCAAATACCTATCCCCAGGTTTTTGTTACAGTAAACGGACAATTGGTTGATGGTTATATATCTTTTACGAATGATCTTCTCAATCATTTTGAGGATAATGATTTAAGAAAAACAGCAACACTTGAAACCGGGGAATGGACAAGCCCTGTATCCGGGAAAACATTCACGGCTGCTGAAAATGAATTCAGAAATATAAAATTAGAGAATGGGAACAATGGAAAAAACCAGGGAACGGGTGACCTTATTTTCTTACGATATACAGATATGTTATTGTATTATGCTGAAACACTGGGTTCTTCAACAGGTATGAATAACTGGACAGCATTAGGGATTGTGAATAGGGTCCGGGAAAGAGCAGGATTGAATGCATTGCCGGGTGTTACAAAAAATGATATTTTGAAAGAGAGAAGGAGTGAGTTGGTAATGGAAGGGCAACGTTGGTGGGATCAGGTTCGTACTGATAATACCAAAGGTATTGGAAAAACATATGAAGTTCCTGAGATTGAAATGAGTCGAATGGGATTATAATTCAAGCATAGAAAAAAGGCTGCTTAACAAAAGAGTAGCCTTTTTTTCTTATTTAATTTCTTTTTTTCCAGTATAAGAAGGAATTATTGCAAAGATTTAATCGATGATTCCAGCATAATCAGTCATTCATTCCTATTAAAAAGTCAATCTTTCCAGCTTCATGAGGTATCTTTCCAATAAAAAACGGAACCTTTCCTTAGAAGCTGTCAGGTTGTCGTCTCTTAAACTTATAATTAGGAATTATGCATTATATTCAGCAACGGACTTACTTTTCCTATGTTTTTTCCTGTATTGAATGATATACCCTTTGTACCTGTTCTCATTCTTCCAAAACAAAAACTTCCCAGCTGCACAAATCTCATCAGCCAATTCCTTCATGTAATGATAAGCTTTATCACGGATAACCTTCGATTCATTTTGCCCTGCCCTATCCCCATTGACTTCAGCCAGTAGAGTTGCCATATCATCAGAGGTTGCTGCTGAGGTGTCAAGTTCTGTTAAATCAAAACTTACAGCTGTTAACGGGTCTGGATTTTCTTTTCCCAACACAGACAAATCATTTAGATCCTGGATCATATCTGCATGACCATTTCCATCTGCAATAGCAGCTACCCGTTTTAGTAATGCTACATCTTTTCTGTAAGCAAAGCACATGGTGTGCAAAAGCCTGTCTCGAAGTTCATAGACCAAAGGCGATTGTTCGCTCCATTGTTTTTGAGCTTCCTTTTGTGAACGGAAATCTTTGTTCCAGATTGATTCAGCTTCACAACAAGTACCAATACGGACAGGAAAGTCATCCAGCATTTCCTGTGTAATCCCTGCTGTTGCCAACCTTGCAGCATTCTTCAGGCACCATTGGTACAGGTTTTCATTTTCCTGCAGTGCTGCATCTACAGGAATGTTGGGTTGTTTAACTTCTTCGTCAGAAATTGCTTTAATTGTTTCTAATTTAGCATTGTAGTCTTCAATGTTTGCCATAATTCACTAATTTTTATAATTAATACTGTGCCTTTATGGGCGTTATTTAACTCTACCCGGCAGGTTTCACGAGGGTGTATCAAAAGGTCAAAAATGTTGATTTCTGATCTCTTAATAGCCAATTGTCCAGTTGTAATATCCTGGCAAGTAAACTTTTAAGGTTGGTGGTCGAATTTTAAAAGGTTATTGATAGGCTTTTGATACACCCTCTTACTTTTTGCATTGGTCTGTTTTAATAAAAAACCTCTAGTTTTGTAAACTGTTTGTGAAATGGAGCAATGGAAAAAAATTTCGATTACGAAATATGGGAGCGTTTTCGGAAAGGAGATGAAAAATCATTTTCTTATATTTTTGATACATACCACCTACAATTATTTGAGTATGGACAGAGATTTACTAATGATGAACACTTAGTTAAAGATAGTATTCAGGATTTATTTTTTGAATTGGCACGAAAAAGGCAAAAACTATCCCCAACTAACAATATTCTGTTTTATCTGCTGAAATCCATTCGTCAGAAAATAATTGTAAACCTTAAAAAAAAGGGAATAATTACCCGGGAAGAAGATCACCAGGTCAGTGAATTTCGTTTGTCCTATTCTACGGAAGTTGATCAACAAGAAAAAGAACTCCGTTTAGATCAATTAGCAGAAGCAATCAACCAATTACCTCCGCGGCAAAAAGAAGCCATATACCTAAAGTTTTATAAAAAATTATCAAACAAAGAAGTCTCTGATATTATGCAGATTAATTACCAATCTGTTGGAAACAATCTGCAAAAGGCTATTTCAAAATTAAAGTCAATCTTAAACTCAGATACCGACGCTGTAATTCTTCTTCTTCAGAACTTCATTCAATAACATGTTCCAGAGCATGTTTTTTTAAAGGGTATATTTCCCATCTCTGTGCTTTTATGAATACCATTTAAGATAAAAGCATATGAAATCAACATTAATTGATCGCTTATTCAGCCGCAAATTTCAGGAAGGGGTATCAAAAAACTCCATTCAGGATTATGCCCGTTTAAAGAAAGAAGATAAAGAAAATGCCTGGGCTACACTGATTACATATGTACTAAAATTCAAAAGAAAAGAATTAGAAAACAACACAGTAGGTTCAGGTGATTTTTCAGAAATAAAAGAACATTCAAAAGAAATATTCTTAAACAGTCCTTCCGGTTCATCACAATTTAAGAAATATTCCCAGGTTGCAGCTGCAGCTTCAGTTTTACTTCTTTTTACTATTGGTGGATTTCTTATTGGAGAATCAAACTTGTTTACTTCCAAAGTTTCACAATCGGAGTACATTGAAATTAAGACACCAAAAGGGCAGCAATCAGAAATAAGCTTACCCGATGGAACTTTTGTTGCTTTAAATTACGATACCCGTTTACACTACAAAATTGATCAAAATAAAAAACTGCAGGAAGTAAAACTGGAAGGAGAAGCATTTTTTAAAGTGAATAAAAACAAAAAGAGAACTTTCAGAGTGAAAACTCCTGATATGAACATTAATGTTCTGGGTACTGAGTTTAATGTGAATGCATACAAAACCAACAAAAACATAGAAACTACTTTGATAGAAGGCAGTATTCAGATAGATCACATTTTAGGGCATAAAGAACCTGTTTTGCTAAAACCCGGACAAAAGTGGCAACTTAATAAATCTAACCGGAAAATGAATGTGAAAGAAGTGGATACGCAAATATCAACGCTTTGGCGAAATGGTGAGTACTACTTCGAGGATATTACATTGGAAGATCTTGCAAAAACAATAGAAAGGGCTTATAACACAACCATCATTTTTGAAGATGAAAGTTTGAAAAATGAGAGATACTCCGGTAGTCTTTATAGCGATGAAACCATTGATGAGTTAATTGAAGCGATCAGCCTCACAATTCCAATTAATGTTAGAAAAAACAACGATGAAATATGGATAGATAAACGATAAAAAAAAACCGGGAAATGTTCGAGCATTTCCCGGAATCAATTAATTAACGAATAGTTCGAGCTATTCATTATTTATTAATCAAGTAACACAAATTTATGAAAAAAAAGGAAAAACCTTGTGCCTTTCCCTGGAATGGCATAACTAAACTATTAAGGATTATGCGACTTACATTTTTGATCATTCTTATTGGTTTAATGAAAGTTTCAGCTGTTAGTTATTCTCAACAATCGAAACTAACCATGAATGTTCACAATTTGGCTTTAAAAGATGCTTTAGGATTGATTGAAGATCAATCAAACTACGTTTTCTTTTACAACGCAGATCAAATCGAGCTGGATGACAAAGTAAACTTAAGCTTTGTAAACAAATCAGTTAGCGAGATTCTGGATGAGTTATTGAATGGCAAAGAAATTACTTACAAAGTAACGGATCGCAGAATTGTACTTTATCCTAAAGAAATAAAGTCAAACTCTGTTCAACAAAAAAATGTAACAGGTAATGTATCCGATTCTTCGAGCCAACCACTTCCTGGTGTTTCGATTATAATTAAAGGCACCACTATAGGTACTGTTACTGATTTTGATGGAAATTTCAGTCTTACAAATGTACCTGAAGATGCAACTTTGATTTTTTCCTTTTTGGGTATGAAAACTCAGGAAGTTGAAGCAGCGGCACAATCTGTCTTTAACGTTGTTATGGAAGAAGATGCCATTGGTATTGAGGAAGTTGTTGCTGTTGGTTATGGAACCCAAAAGAAAGTTAGTCTTACCAGTGCAGTAGGCGCACTTGACGGAGAAACATTAAAAGCCAGGCCTTCGACCGATGTCAGGCAATTACTTCAGGGGCGTTTGACAGGTCTAACAATAACTGATAAAGGAGGCGCTCCGGGAGGACAAAACTTAAGTTTAAACATAAGGGGAATAACATCTTTGGGGGACACCAATCCATTAGTAATTGTTGATGGAATTGAACAATATTTTGAAGATGTTAATCCGCAGGATATAGAGTCTGTTTCGGTATTAAAGGACGCTTCTTCTACAGCCATATACGGTTCAAGAGCCGCAAATGGCGTAATACTTATTACAACCAAAAGAGCAAAAGAGGGTAGTGTTAAAATTTCATATAATGGTTATTTCGGCTTACAAAAGTCCAATAATATACCCATTCATATGGAAATGGAAGATTATATGAGAATGCAAAATACTGCCTGGATAAATACTACTGGTGAACCAATATACACTGAAAGTTATATAGAAGAATACGTTAATGCTACAGATCGTATAAAATATCCGTTTCCTAATAAATGGCATGATGCTATGTTGAAGATTGCCCCAATGCACAGTCATACAATCTCTGCTACTGGTGGAAATGATAAAACTAAGTCGTATTTAAGCTTACGTTACGTAGACCAGGAAGGTGTTATAACCAATTTTAGTTCAGACATCTATGAGGTTCGTTCTAATACTGATTTTAAAATTTCCGATCAGTTAAATGTTTCAGCTGATTTAAATTTTCGAAGAAAGAAAATAATCAGGCCAGTAGAGGAATTTAGGTCAGTTTATACAATGCTTCAAACATCGCAATGGACAGTTCCCAGGTATCCGGATGGAACATATGGTATTAGTTCCGATGGACATAGTCCACTTATGTATGCAGAAAAAAGTGGAATTAATAAAGAAATTTGGTCTTATTTAGTTGGAGGTTTAAATGTTAACTGGAAAATAGTTGAAGGATTACACTTTAAATCACAAATAGCAGGCAGTTTAAATTTTGGAAACAAAAAAAGATACCAGAATAAATATGAAATACATGATTATTATAATCAGGAAATAATAAAAAAGTCCCAGTCAGTAAATTCACTGACAGAGGGGAGAGAATATACCAGTGAGATAACTATTAACAACATATTGAACTATACAAAAGCAATCAATAATAAT
Source organism: Prolixibacteraceae bacterium (assembly GCA_028282195.1). GTDB lineage: Bacteria > Bacteroidota > Bacteroidia > Bacteroidales > Prolixibacteraceae > Sunxiuqinia. Next base: position 26,979 of record JANQII010000084.1, on the reverse strand, counting down.
CAAATAGATGTATTATTGGGTTATTCTGAAATTTTTCACGAGGGGAATAACATGTCAGCGTATCGTCGGAATTTTTATAGCAATGATATACAATCATTAAGTCAAGGAACAGATGATGGAACAAAAGACAATTCTGGAAGTGAATATACTTGGGGATTACGTTCTTATTTTACCCGTCTGAACTATTCATATAACGGGAAATACCTATTTGAGGCCAATGCCAGGTATGATGGTTCATCCCGCTTTTATGGTGACAATAAATATAGTTTTTTCCCTTCTTTTTCTTCTGGTTGGCGTATTTCGCAAGAAAAGTTCTGGAGTAGTCTTGTGGATGTTGTTAATGAATTTAAAGTTAGAGGGTCGTATGGTGTAACAGGGAATCAGGCAGTTGGATTATATAGCTATTTTGACACGTTAACTAAAGGTTTATATGCTTTTAATAACACCATTGCAGAAGGTTATTACAGAAATACATTGGCGAATAAGGATATTCATTGGGAAACAACTTCGCAATGGGATGTGGGTATGGATCTCGTTTTTTTAGATAATAAAATTTCTTTTACTGCAGATTATTATAAGAAAAGAACTGATGGGATATTATTGCGATTACCGGTTCCCGGTACACTTGGATTACGACCTTCCGTACAAAATGCCGGAATTGTTGATAATATGGGATTTGAATTTGAACTAGGCTTGAGAAACAGATTCGGCCACTTTGGTTTGGATTTTACCCAAACTTTTAGTACAAACAAAAATGAGGTAGTTGATTTAGCAGGGACAGGTCCCAATATTGTTGGTGATGTTGAAATAAGATTTGTTATTGATGAAGGTTTACCCTATAGAGGATTTTGGGGATATAGAACTGACGGCTTATTCCAGACTGAAGAGGAAGTTGCAAATTATCCAACCCTTCAGACAGGAGCTGCACCTGGAGATGTAAAATATTTGGATTTGAATAATGATGGTGTAATTAATAATGGAGATATGACTTACCTTGGTGGATCATTCTTCCCAAAATATACATTCTCATCAGATATTAATCTAAGCTATAAAAACTTTGGTTTAAATTTATTTTTTCAAGGTGCTGCAGGTACAAAACGATATGTTGGAGGAGCAATTATGCAAATGGGTATTTGGGGCGGGTTCACGCATGAAATTTTCACTGATAATTATTGGACCCCGGATAATCCTGATGCACGTTTCCCTCGTCCTACTAAATTTGAAGTGCGTAATACACAACTGTCAGACAGAAATATACAGAATGGGAATTACCTTCGTCTAAAGGTCGCCCAATTGTCATATCAGATACCTTCGGTTATTACTGAAAAGATAGGTGTTGAAATGATGAATATTTTTATCTCAGGAACCAATCTGCTTACCTTTTCAAAACTTAATGAATGGGATGTAGATCCAGAAGTTGATAATCGTGATGCAGAATCAAGATATCCTCAAACTTCTGTATATTCATTTGGTGCACAAATCAATTTTTAAATTTAAAAAAAAGGAAATATGGATCATTTTAAAAATATTACATTAATGATAATTACAATGTTATCATTTTTAAGCTGTGATAAAGATTTACTGACCACTATCCCGAATGACAGGATTTCTTCTGAAATATTTTGGCAAACTGAACAGGATGCTATACTTGCAGCAAATGGGGTTTATTTATTTATAGAAGACGTATGGAAATACGTACATTGGGATGCAATGTCCGATATTGGGCACGTTACATTACAATGGAGAGGGGAATCCCTGATTGAAAAAGGCGACCTGAATGCAGGAACTGCACAAAATGTTATTCATGGGCATTGGAATGAGTGCTTTAAGGGCATTCAGACTGCCAATATTTTTTTAGATCATGTTGACAACGTTGAGACACTTTATCCTGAAGTTATCGAAAGCCTTAAAGGAGAAGTAAAAACATTACGCGCTTTGTTTTACATTAGGCTGGCTTCCTTATTCGGGGATGTACCTCTTTTGACTAAAGAAACGACTCTGGAAGAAAGTAAAAATCTGGTAAGAAACCCCATTTCTGATGTTTGGGATTTCATTGGTAAAGAACTTACTGAAGCTGCAGCATTATTACCTGAGGTTCAGGTGGAAAAGGGGCGGATAACCAAAGGAGCTGCATTGGCGCTTAAAGCAAGGGCAATGCTTTATGCCGGTCGTTATCCTGAAGCTGCTGCAGTTGCAAAAGAGGTAATGGATTTAGATGTATATAGCTTGTATCCTTCTTATGAGAAGCTATTTACTTATGAAGCTGAGAATTGTGAGGAAATTATTTTTGACAGGCAATATTCAAAAAATATTTTGCCAAGTAATATCTTTCAACTAACCACTCCTAACAGTATTTGGCCCCAAATAAATAGTTTTGTGCCTACAAAAATAGCAGTTGATGCATATCAAATGAAAAATGGAAAGTCCATTGATGATCCTGATAGTAATTTCGATCCGTTTGATCCATATTCCAATAGGGATCCACGGTTTTATTATACTATTTTAGCACCAGGGGACCAAATGCTTAATAGCGAAATTTATGATTCAAGGCCGAACAGTGGCACCGCTGATGCAGTGGGATATTCAGAAAATACTACGGCCACAGGTTTTAATGTAAAAAAATATCTAAACATAGAAGATCTCGATGACCCTTCAAATTGTGGTATCAATTTGATAATGTTGAGATATGCAGAAGTATTATTAATCTATGCCGAAGCGAAAATTGAGGCTAACCAGATTGATCAGAGTGTTTTAGATGCAATTAATGAAGTTAGGCAACGTCCTGATGTGAATATGCCGCTTATAGATGTAACTTCTCAAACCGAGCTGAGAGAGGTTGTCAGAAACGAACGTCTGGTGGAATTGGCTTTTGAGGGTTTGAGGTATTTTGACATTCGTAGATGGAGAATTGCTGAAGATGTAGTTCCCGGAATAATCTATGGAATGACTTACTCAGAAGATGGGGAGAACTTAAAAACTATTTCATTGCCCGGGTTTGTGAAAACTTTTGATAAAGATAGAGATTATTTATGGCCTATTCCTTACAGGGAAAGGGAACTTAATCCCTCACTCGAACAAAACCCTAACTGGTAATTTAAATATTTTTTGATATGAGGGGCTATCCAAAAGTAAAAATCAGGATACCTTGACAACGTCTTTACCGATAGCCTCCTATCTTTTTTATTTTTTGTAAAATCAATTATGAAAAAGCAAATGAACAGTCGGGAATTGGTCAAGAGGATCATGGATAAGAAACAGGTAGAAAGGTGTGGTTTTTGGCTTGGTTCCCCTGCCCCGGAGACGGTAAAGAAATATAGTGAAGAATTAGGGGTCAAAGGCCTTGAAGGTATTGGTCTGGCTTTAGGCGATGATATTCGTTGGGTTACACCACAATATATAAAGTCCACCTATAAGCACCCCGAAAGCAAAGCATTGCGCCCGTGGAAGGAGGCCAACCCGATGGGACTTGCCAATGGCCCGTTTTCAGGTGTTGAAACGGTTGAAGAATTAGAAGCCTATGACTGGCCACGAACCCGGTATCTTGATTTTACAGAGGTGGTGAGAATGCTGGAGAACATTGGGGACTATTACAGGCTAAGCGGTTTCTGGTCCCCATTTTTCCATGATTTGACCTACATGTTTGGGACAGAAGATCTACTGGTAAAAATGTACACCCACCCTGAAGTTGTAAAGGCTGTGCTGGAAAAACTGTGCGGTTTTTACCTGGAAGCGAATGAACTGTTTTATAAGGTGGCTGGGAATCTCGTGGACGCCCATTTTATGGGTAATGATTTTGGTTCTCAGAACGACCTGTTAATATCCCCCGAACTTTTCGAAGAATTCTTCTTGCCATGGTTAAAGAAATTTGTAGACCAGGCACACGGACATGGTCTACAAAGTGTATTGCATTGTTGCGGATCGATATACCGGATTATTGATAAATTGATAGAAATAGGGATCGATTGTCTCCATCCCATTCAGGCTCTGGCGACAAATATGAATGCTGAATACCTGGCTGAAAACTATAAGGGCAGGATGGTATTTATGGGCGGGGTCGATACCCAGCACCTGCTCCCTGAAAAGAGTGCTGAAGAAGTTAAAAATAGGACAAAAAAAATCATAGACCTGCTTTCTCCGGGCTTGATCGTTGGCCCGAGCCATGAGGCATTGATGCCCAATGTCCCGTTAAATAATGTGAAAGCAATGGTTCAGGCAGTTCGGGAAAAGATGAATAATAATTAAAAAGAATAAAAATGATAGATATAAGAAACATAGATAATGCGAAATTGGCAAAATACATTCAATTTACCTGCACCAGCCCAGCTGCTACACGGGTAGATCTTGTAAAACACGCCGAGCTATGTGCACAATATGGTTTTAATGCGGCCATGGTACCAATGTGTTGGGTACCCGAAGTGAAAAATATTTTACAAGGTACTGGGGTGAAAGTAGCCACTTTTTTTGGTTTTGGTACTGGTTATGAGAGTTTGCCCGGCAAGTTGGCACTTATGCGCGAATGTTTGGCCCTTGGTGCAGATGAAGTAGACTACGGACCCAATATGAGCTGGTTTATGTCCGGGATGTATGACGAATTCCGCGATGAGGCCATCCAATTGAACAAAACAGCAGGAGGCATACCTGTTAAACCGATGCTTGAATTGGGCATGTTAAAAACGGAAAAAGATAAGGTAAGAATAGCTCAGTTGATCGATGAAGCGGGCTTACCCTGGATCAAAAATTCAAGTGGTGGTGGGTCGTTTGGGATTCCGGCTATCGCCGAAGATATCGGGATCCTGTACAGAACAGTAAGTAGTAATTGCAAGGTAAAAGCATCGGGCAAAGTAAATACGTTTGAAAAAATGGCCAGTCTGTTCGATGCTGGAGCTGTGATGGTGGGAACCAGCAGCGGGATCGATATTTTAAACCGCCATCAAGGAAATACTGAAAACTATTAAAAAATTAAAAAACAGATAACGATGCAAAATAATCGTATTGTGGTAATTGGTAGCTATCTAGGTGCCCTTGTAATGGAAACCGATCGTATTCCTCTGAAAGGGGAAACTCTTCTTGCACGTAATTTTCGTCAGGTACATGGCGGGAAAGGTTCTAATCAGGCAGTGCAGGCCGCACGGCTTGGGGCTCCTGTAAGCTTTATCGGTTTTGTGGGTAACGACAGCTATGGCCGCTCCTTCGAGAAACTTTGCAGGGATGAAAATATTGATATCGGCAAATTGAGACGGTCGGAGAAATACCCCACTGGGATAGGTTTTATTGTTTGTTCAAAAGATGGACATAATATTATTACCATTGATATAGGTGCTAACTATGAAATGATACCAAGTGTAATTAACGGACTAACAGGGGATATTAAGACAGGGGACATTGTGCTGATACAATTGGAAATTCCCGTGGAATCAGCTCTGTATGCAGCAAAAGTTGCCAGGGAAAAGGGTGCTGTTGTGTTCTTGAACCCGGCTCCGGCAACGACTGGCCTTTCCGGTAGGGATCTTTCGTTTATCAATTTTATAACCCCCAACGAAACAGAGGCTAAGATATGCTGTGGCCTCGGTATTGACACTCCTTTATCAGACGAAGAGGTGGTTGAAAAGTTGTTTGCCCGGGGATGTGAAAATGTAATTGTCACCAGAGGGGAACAAGGCTGCCTTGTACAGAACAGGGATGGGCTGGTAAACATACCGGCAGTTGATCTTCCTGAAATTGCAGATTCGACAGGTGCCGGTGATTCATTTAATGCCGCACTGGCGGTGGCTGTCCTGGAAGGACGGTCAATATCTGAAGCCTGTCGGTTTGCCAATGCAGCCGCGGGGCTTTCGTGCACCAGGCAAAATACAATCCCTTCCTACCACTACCGCCGGGAGGTGGATGCTTTTGTTTCCAATCACGATAAAACTAACCAATAAAAAAATTTAATTATGTACCTCGTTGAATCGAACACCATCGCCTTACTGTTCAGCATTTTGTCAATGCTTTGCTGGGGATCTTGGGTTAACTCCCAAAAGATTGCTGCTAAAAACTGGCGTTTCGAATTATTTTATTGGGACTATAATCTGGGCGTGCTGCTGATGTCAGTTCTTTTTGCGTTGACACTAGGGAACATCAACAATGCCTATGCCGGTTTTTTTGCCAACATCTCGCAGGCTTCACTTTCCAATGTGGGCTACAGTTTGATGGGCGGGTTAATATTTAATGTTTCAAACATCCTGATGGTAATGGCTGTTGCTGTTGCCGGGATGGCCGTTGCTGTACCGGTAACCGTGGGTATAGCCCTGATTTTGGGTGTTATCGTTAATTACCTTGGGATGCCATCGGGTAACCCCCTATGGCTTTTTCTGGGGGTCATTCTGGTAACAGGATCAATCATTTTTAATGCCCTGGCTTACAAAAGTAAAGCTGAAAAGAACAACCACAAGGTTTCAAAAGGCTTACTACTTTCTGTTTCCAGTGGCCTTCTGATGGGTATTTTTTACCGGTTTGTGGCACGTACAATGCCCGACGACTTTACCCAAATCCAACCACCGGGACAACTTAACCCGTACACGGCAGTCTTTATCTTTGCACTGGGGGTTTTCCTGAGCAATTTTGTGCTTAACACATTTATTATGAAAAAACCGGTTGAAGGAGCACCGCTAACGTACAGCGATTATTTTAAAAGCAACATTAAAAATCACCTTGCAGGGATTTTGGGCGGGATTGTTTGGTGTGCCGGTATGATGTTTAATATCCTGGGTGGCGCAAAGGCTGGTTTTGCCATTTCCTATGGGTTGGGGCAGGGCGCTACGATCATTGCTGCATTATGGGGCATCATTGCCTGGCGGGAATTCAAAGGGGCTCCCGGGAGATCCACTGTTTACTTGTCCTTTATGATCGTGCTTTTTGCATGTGGTGTGGTGTGCATGATCTTTGCCAGGTATTTTTAGTTTAACACAATTTAATAAATACAACAGTATCGTTATGAAAGAAATTAACAGACGGAATTTTTTCAGGCAATCATTAGCAGTCGGGGTGACCTCCTTTGTCACCATAAATTTACTGGAACTTTTGGCCTCGTGTTCACATGGGGATCTGTTCCCGGACGAGATGATGGACAAAAATAATATTATCCCCGCGCCCGGTGACCCAGCTCAATGGCAGATTTGGCGGGAAAGACTGCATGAATGGAAAAGAAACAAAAAAGTAGAACTGTCGTACGATGGCAACTCATACCGATCAGAGCCCTTTGAGTGGGTCACTTCGAATTTTTCCTGTGGGTTTATCATGATGTGCGATTCAGAGTTTTATGATCACCAGAAAAATGAATATACCATTGATAACCTAATCGAACAGGGTAAACAAAAATATGGCGGTTACGATAGCATCGTGCTGTGGCACGCTTACCCCCGGATCGGCCTTGATGAGCGTAACCAGTTTGATTTTTACCGTGAGATGCCCCACGGACTGGAGGGGGTACAGATAGTGGTATCACAGCTCCACCGGGCCGGTGTTAAAGTTTTTATCAATTATAACCCCTGGGATACCGGAACCCGAAGGGAAGGACGTTTTGATATCGATGTGTTGATTGATATTATCAAGTATATAGATGCTGACGGGGTATTTTTGGACACGATGAAAGAAGCGGATGGATTTAGGGTAAAGCTGGATGGGATAAAACCCGGGGTGGTGATGGAAAGTGAACTTGCACTGCCATTGGAACATGTAGAAAGGCATCACCTGTCATGGGCACAAGAGTTTAAAGATAGCGAAGTCCCCGGAGTCTATCGCAATAAATGGTTTGAGCACCGACATATACAACATGCCATACACCGGTGGAGCAATGACAAAACACCACAACTTCAAACAGCATGGATGAACGGGAGCGGTATCATGATCTGGGAAAATATTTTCGGACAATGGATAGGTTGGAGTGAAAGGGACAAAGCGATATATCGGGCAATGTATGCTATCCAGCACCAGTACCACGAACTGTTTTCCGGGGATGGATGGATCCCTTTATCACAGGAGTCCCCGGTAACCCGGGTCTACATCAGCTTGTGGGAAAAAGACGGTATCCGGCTGTGGACATTAATAAACAGGAACGAATACCCAGTCAGTGGTATCCTAATGAAAACGGCCCCAAAAAAAGGAGACCGTTGTTTTGATTTGTTAAAAGGGGAAGAATTGCTTGTGGACAATGAAAACGAAGACCTTTCTTTTTACGGGGATATATGCAGCAGGGGGATTGCCTGTTTCCTTTCAATACCTGGCACCAAGACCAGCCTTGGGTTTGATAAGTTTTTAAACGGGCAGAAAGAAAATTACCAAACATTTACCGAAGACACCACCATTCCATTAAAAACAAACCGGTTGATCAATAGAAGGGAAATAGCCAAACATTCTGTCCCTTTAAAAGGGATGGTGCAGGTTCCCGCCACAAAGCTTGAATTTAAAGTGGAATATACCCTCAGGGAAGTAGGGGCTTATTATAATGTCCAGGATTATATAGCTATTTCGGCTTCTCATAAACAATTCATGCCACACCAAATTTCGAAAGAAGTGGAAATTGGTAAATTTGGTATTGATGAAACCCCGGTAACCAACAGTCAGTTCAAAGAATTTATCGATGATTCAGGTTATAACCCCCTGATTCCTGAAAACTTTCTGAAACATTGGGAAAACGGGCAGATCCCACCAGGTAAAGAGAATCATCCGGTAGTGTATGTTGGGCTGGAGGATGCAAGAGCTTATGCTAAGTGGTCAGGGAAAAGGCTTCCCACCGAATTTGAATGGCAACTTGCAGCGCAGGGTAATGATGGGTTGGATTATCCCTGGGGAAATGAAATGCAGGATAATAGGTGTAATCAAAACGCTGATGGCAAGACCACTTCTGTGAAAGCATTCCCTAATGGCGTTTCACCTTTCGGTTGTTACGACATGTGCGGGAATACCTGGGAATTGACCGAAAGTGAGCATAGTGACGGAAGGAGTAGGTTTGTCATGTTGAAAGGCGGTTCGTGCTTTAAGGCTGTAGGTTCCCATTGGTATATGGACGGGGGCCCGCAAAAGAATAACTTTCTGGCTAAAATGTTGCTCATTTGGGCCGGTCTTGACAGGTGCTCGACCGTTGGGTTTAGGTGCGCTGTTGACTTGAAGGCATAAGGTACACTATCCCAATATGTCCCCCGTCCCATATGCCATAATATGGGACGGCACGGGCCCCATCGGCAAATTCTTTATCAAAATAATTGCTATTATTACTCCGAATGTCCAGGGCAAACGCATCTAAATTAACACCCTGCTTGTTATAATTCTTGTTATTAATTCATTGATATTCAATATTTGTGTGTTTCCTTCACAAGAAAAACGATGAAAACACCGATTGATTATTTTTCAGGATTAGAAGACCCCCGTGTTGAACGCACAAAGGAACATGGGTTGCAGGACATTATTTTTATTACCATAGCAGCAGTCATCTGTGGTGCGGAAACCTGGAACGATATAGAGAACTATGGCAAATCAAAAGAACCCTGGTTAAAAGGTTTTTTACAATTGCCCAACGGTATCCCTTCCCATGATACCTTTAACAGGGTTTACAGTGCACTGGACCCGGAAAAATTGGAAGAATGTTTCCTGAAGTGGGTGCGTTCTATTTCGGTTTTAACACAAGGTGAAGTAATCGGCATAGATGGCAAATCTATATGTGGGTCAAGGGCCAAGGGCCCAAAATCAATTGTACATATGGTCAGTGCATGGGCAAACCAAAACCAATTGTCGCTTGGGCAGGTAAAAGTAAACGATAAATCCAATGAAATAACAGCCATCCCAAAGCTATTGGACGTATTGGTAATAAATGGGTGTATAGTGACAATAGATGCCATGGGCTGCCAAACTAAAATCGCAGAAAAGATAATAAAGAAAGGGGCCAATTATATCCTGGCCGTAAAAGGGAACCAGGGAAGTTTAGAAGGACAAGTCCGGGACACTGTAAAGTTAGAAGGACCTGACAGCGAATGGGAAAGCTCGGATTTTGGTCACGGTAGGATAGAAACAAGGAAATGTTCTGTTTATACGGACCTTTCACATATTGAAAGCCCTGAAAAATGGGGGTCGTTAAAATGCATTGTAAAAGTAGAAGCAACAAGGTACCACAAGTCCTCAGGGAAAGAAGAATCTGAAACCCGCCTGGACATTAGCAGTTGCCCCCCCAGGCCCTGAGAAGATCGGCAAAAGCATCCGGGAACATTGGGGTATCGAAAACTCCCTGCATTGGGTACTTGATGTTGCATTTGGGGAAGACAAGAGCAGGAAACGCAGTGGGCATGCTGCACAAAATTTTTCAATAATCAACAGGATAGCCCTTAACCTGTTAAAAAATGAACCTAAAAAGAGGAGCGTGAAGGGGAAAAGGCTTGATGCGGGGTGGGATAATAACTATTTGATTAAAATTTTAAAAAATTAGATGCGTTTGCCCTGGCATTCATCCTTCTGTTTTGTACCTGATTGAAGAATATGGGAAACAGCAGGAAACCGTCGAATACAATGGAGGACAATTGTTTCCCCCGAGAATTCAGAGGTATCCATTTATCCGGTTAATGTTCGGTTAAAGCTATATCAGAGGCTATTTTTAGCTAAACTTTTGACAAGTTCATAACGATCTGGATATCTTAAACCGATGGGGTTTACTTCTTGAATATCCTATTATTGCTCTTTCTTCCACGCCCTAAAATAATCAACCCGGTATAATTCATTTAAACGGTTATCATCAGGTAATGCTCCAAACCATTTATTGGATTCGTTATTGAAATTGATTTCAAGAGGTTGATGCCAATGGGTATTTTCAGATTCACGGAATAATACCCCATCTATATAAAAACGGATATAGTCTTTGTCCCACTCCAAGCCCCAAACGTGATAATCTTTCTGTAACTCAAAAGGGATATAGTACTTTGCATTGTGTGAAAAATGTTCTTTTACATCTCCTTTATCCTTTGGAGCTCTAAACACATGAATATTTGAGTTTAAGTCATGACGGTTATCAGCAACCCCCGGACAGTTTTCGCAAATGTCAATTTCAGTCCACCAGTCCTTGCCAACATTAGTCATCCAGAACCCACTGACCCATGGAGCATTCATTGGTTTTAAACGAGCCTCAAAATAGCCATACAATACTTTATTCTTACTTTTTATAAATCCTGCAGTATGTGTATAACCTTCCGGTAATTTCTCATTCCCATGCTGATTGATGCGCATAATCAATTCACCATTCTCCAAACTAACATTTGAACCATGAAAAAAGGTAGGCTTACGGCCTTTCCACTTAGGATTGTTCGGATACCATTTAACTGTATTGAGGCTCGCATCATTAAACTCATCCGTATAGTCTGGTAACAAAACCCAGCTTCCTGAATTATCCTGATCGGAAAGAGGAAACTCATGATTTTTGCGTACAGGCGCATTGGCAAAGTCCACTGTATCCTTGTAATTCTTTTTGGGTTTAGTCAATCCTTCACTTGCCTGTTTCTTTGGTTTAATGATAGAGTTTTCCTGAGCATCATTTGGTGTCGTTTTTACTCCACATGCTAACAAATAGATTATTGATAAGCCAAATAGTATTTTCTTCATCTGATTCGAATTAGTACAATTCAAATCTATTTAAAAACTGACGGATTTAAAGAGGTGAATTACCTTACAAATAAGGGGGTAAATCCAATTTTTTTCATTTTCAATTCATATATGATAAAAAAATACAATTAGCTACCTGCAGCTATTGCCAGTTGTATTTTCTTGAACTTTCGATTCCTTTTTTTACCTTTAGCACCCTCTACAATTCACGAATGGTTTCAAATACACTTGATAATAGCATTCATAAATTGATTAATGGTGATCAATCGGCCCTGGAAGAACTGTTCAATTATTATTATCCACGATTATATAACTTTTCCAAATCCTTCTTAAAAATTGAAGAAGGAATTGACGATATTTTACAAGAAGTTTTTATTAAAATATGGCAAAACAGGGAATCCATAAAAAAACCGGATACGTTCAATTCTTATATTTTCACGATAACCAAAAACTTACTATTGAACGAGCTCAGGAGAAAACTAAGTGATTCCAAAACAAAGAGTGAGATACAAAACCGATCCCTTGCTGAAGAATACCATCAATTTGAACAAATTGAGTTCAAAGAGCTAAAAGAAAAGTTGGATTTTGAAATTGAAAATCTGCCGGAAAAGCAAAAAGAAATTTTCATTCTAAGCCGTAAAGAAGGATTATCCCATAAAGAAATTGCAGAAAAACTAAAAATTTCAACGAAAACTGTAGAATACCATATCAGACAATCAATCAATATTTTAAAAAACAAAATATCTGATTTTGGAACAATTGCCATCCTATACCTGTATCTTTTTTTGTAATTTTTTCATTTTCTGTTTAGGGACACCCCGATTAGATGTGTATTAATTAATAAATACACTTACAAATGAAACGAACATGAATTTTTGCATGCTAAACTATACACATGAGCATGATTACCCCGATAGCTATCGGGGCATCGGAAGTTCCCGGTCTGCCATCCCTACGGGAGGAAATCCGACAGGCAGGCATCTGGCAATTGAAAAACAAATAATAATCAGATGAAAAAACTCTTTTCAAAATACGTTCATTCAACATGCAATCCTGAAGAAGCCAGTGCGGTAATTGATTATCTGAAAAACAAGGCTAATGATCCGGAAATCATTAGTTATATGGAACCTTACTGGAAAAACCAGTTAAGTAATGATGAAGAGGAGCCAAAAACGAACCCGTCGCTTTTTAAACGTATTATTCGTGAAATAAACTATGCTGACAATTTACGATTAAACAAGAAACTAAAACTTTACAAGACTGCTTTAAAAATTGCAGCAGTTTTAGTTGTTGGATTGATAATTGGTTCTTCGCTCTTGGTCAATAATTTCTCATCACAAAATATAGCCAAAGACGTACGACACATAAAAACACCTTATGGCGTAAAAACCGATGTGAGTTTACCAGATGGTTCTGTAATGTGGATCAATTCAGGATCTAATGCTTCTTTTCCCGGGAAGTTTGGCAAATCCAGGAATGTAAAGTTAGCAGGAGAAGCTTTTTTTGATGTTAAAGAAAGTAAGAAACCGTTTATTGTCTCAACCCGATTGGGCAATATCACTGTTCACGGAACATCTTTCAATGTTAAAGCCTATTCTGATGAAGAATATTTTGAAGTAACATTGGTTGAAGGGAGTGTTGATATTCAGCAAAATGATAACAAACAAACTGTTCGTTTAAAACCTCATCAGCATGCCTACCTGGAAAATAATCAACTCAAAGTAAAAAGTATTGAACCCCAATATTATACCTCATGGAAAGATGGAAAAATGATTTTTAACAAGGAACCTTTCCCAAGCTTTATTAGGAAATTGGAACGTTGGTACAATATCGACATCGAATACAATGACCCTAAACTTGAAGAGATGTGGTATTCAGGTACAATTGAGATGGAAACAGTAAGCGAAGTTATGGATTTAGTTAGTAAAGCAGCTTCAATCAGTTACAGCTACGATAATACAACAAGAATATTTACATTAAAATCAAAATAGATTGCCTATGGATAAAAATTAAAGCAAACAAACAAATCGAACTTGCAAAAAAAATGAGAAGCAGAAAATGGCACTTTCTACTTCTCAACTAAGTTGAATAATAAATAATTACTAATCAAACTAAGTTCAAATTTATGGAAAAAAAAGCATTTTTCCATGGATCATATCCGTGGATTCTAAAACTATTAAAGATCATGAGACTGACCTTTTTTCTAATTCTAATTTCCTTTTTTAGTGTTCTCGCAGGAGAAAGTTATTCCCAATCAACACGATTAACATTATCTGCAAACCAAATAACATTGGAAAAATTACTCAATGTTATTGAAGATCAAAGTGAATACAGATTCTTCTACACGGGGAATGTTGATGTTGAAAAGCGAATTGATGCTGATTTCAAAAATGAATCAATTGCAAAAGTTCTTTCAGAACTTTCAGCAATCGCTGATTTCGATTATGAGATCAAAGGGCGTCAGATTGTTTTATCTGCTAATACTAAAAATGAAATACTACAACAAAAAGATGTTACAGGAAAGGTAACCGATTCATCCGGATCTTCACTTCCTGGTGTATCTATTGTTATAAAAGGAACTACAACAGGAACAATTACCGATTTTGATGGTAATTTCAGTCTTTCCTATATTTCTTCTGATGCGACCCTGGTATTTTCTTTTGTGGGAATGAAAACACAGGAAATTGCAGTTGCAGGGCAATCTGTATTTAACATTGTTATGGAAGAAGATGCCATTGGGGTAGGTGAAGTAATCGTTACCGCTTTAGGAATAAAGCGTGAAAAGAAAACGGTGACCTATTCTACTCAAAATGTAGATGTAGAGGAAATTTCTGAGGCAAGATCGTTAAATGTTATTAATTCGCTGTCTGGTAAAATTGCAGGTCTTAATTTATCAACAACATCCAATGGGGTTGGCAGTCCTTCCAGGGTCACCCTCCGGGGAAACAGGTCTCTTACGGGTAATAACCAGCCATTATATGTGATTGATGGTGTACCAATTGATAATTCTGTAAGTACCCCTACTTCTGATGTTGGGCGCTCTGTAAGCTCTGATGGGATCTCAAATATTAACCCAAACGATATTGAATCCATATCCGTTCTAAAGGGGCCATCTGCTTCTGCTCTGTATGGATCAAGAGCAAGTAATGGTGTTATCATCATCACTACAAAAAGTGGGCAGGGAGCTTCTGGTATTAAAGTCAGTGTTACCAGTAACCTGATGGTATCCGGCGCATACGACCTACTTGATCTTCAAAATGTTTATGGGCAGGGTAATCAGGGTACATATAGTGCAACTTCCAGGGAAAGCTGGGGACCAAAAATGACAGGGCAATCTGTAGGAGCCTGGCAATTAGTACACAATCCGGATTATTCAGGTCCATCATCCTATAATTTAAGTCCCCAGCCCAATAATGTGATGGATTTTTTCCAGACCGGAACAAACTGGACAAATGGTATTTCTGCCACAATGGGTAAAGAGAATGTTCAAGGATATTTTTCTTATACCAATACTTATGCTGAGGGTATCGTTGGAGGAAATGAGCTAGACCGGCATAATATAAATTTAAGATTAACAAGCGATCTTTCCGATAAGTTTAAATTGGATATCAAAACAAATTATATTGTCCAAAAAATAGACAATCCTCTTGAAACAGGAGAAGTTGCAGTTGGTGCTGCTGCGTATAACCTCCCACGTAGTTTACCATATGAACAATATAAGGATTTTGAGTACCTGGATGGCACAGGTCAGATACAGTATAATTATGTCAACAGGGATGAAATAGGCGGTGTAGGCGGAAACCCATTTTGGATGGCACAAAGAAGAAATTCAATGAGCAACGAAAGAAGCCGGTTTATTGGTTTTGCAAGCCTAAAGTATGAAATAACAAAATCACTAAGCCTCCAAATCCGATCAGGAATTGACCAATATACAGATAAATCAAAGGGGAAAGGATATGCAGCACAAGCTTACAATAGTGATAAGGGGTATTATTCTGAAAGTATTTCTGAAACAAGGGAAATGAACAATGATTTTTTAATATCATTTAATGATGATTTTGAAGATTTTTCAGTTAACCTTAGTGCCGGTGGAAACTCGCTTTCAAGGAAAATCTCTTCTTTGAGCTCGGGGGGAATGCTTAGTCGAAGAAACTTTTTTGCCATTGGAAACCTTGATAATGCAAATGCAAACTCAGGCTTTTCTCATAAAGAGATCAACTCGCTTTACGCGTTTACCCAGCTAGGTTTTAAAGATTATTTATTCCTGGATGTAACCGCAAGGAATGACTGGTCTTCAACTTTACCTTCAGATAACAGATCTTACTTTTACCCTTCAGCTGGTGTTACCGCAATTATATCCGATATGTTTAAAGAACTCCCGAATGGATTATCCTTCTTTAAATTGAGAGCATCATATGCCCAGGTTGGTAACGATACCTCTCCATACCAGTTAGCCCCTGATTTAGTTTATTTCGGAGGGAATGGAGGAATTGTAACCAGCTCTCCGTTGCTTAAAAATGCGAACTTGAAGCCTGAAATATCAACTTCTGTTGAGATTGGTTCAGATATCCGTTTTTTTGATAATCGTTTAGGCATAGACTTCACCTGGTTTAAAACCAACACTGTTGATCAAATTTTTACCATCAATACACCTGAATCTTCGGGTTATGCACAAGAAGTGATAAATGGTGGTGAGGTAGAAAATAAAGGGGTTGAATTTGTTATTAATGCCATGCCTGTAAAAAAACAGGATTTTTCATGGGACATTACTGCAAATTTTGCGAAGTACACGAGCGAGATCATTGAAATAAATGGAGAACGTGAAGAATTGATTTTTGGTGCAGGCCGCTTAGTGGAAAGTAAAATTACGAAAGGAGGAGAGTATGGGGACCTTTATATTCGTGGTTTCAAGAGGACTTCATCGGGCGAGATTATCGTTGATTCAAATGGTATTCCTGAATTTACAAATGGCTTTGATGTGCTCGCTGGTAATTTTAACCCGGATTGGACCGGAGGTATTAAAAACCGGTTTAGCTATAAAAATCTAACGTTAAGTTTCCTTATTGATATGCGTATTGGAGGGGAAGTTATTTCGTATACCCAATCCAGACAGGCAGGTATTGGGGTAAGCGGGCTAACCCTCGCCAATAGGGATGGTGGCTTAATTGTAGATGGTGTTGTCGCAACTTACAATGACAATGGGGATATTGTTTCAACGGCTCCAAATAATACTGCAATCGACGCTGAAACATATTGGAAAGCAGTTGCCCCAAGAGACCCCAGGTCGGCTGAAGATTTTGTTTTCGACGCAACCAATATAAGGTTGAGGGAACTTGTATTCGGCTATTCACTGCCTAAAAGGCTTTTAAAACAATTACCTTTCTCATCTGTGAATTTATCACTTGTAGGTAGAAACTTATTCTTTATCACCAATAAAGCAAAATACTTTGATCCTGAACAGGGTGTTGGTATTGGAAACCTGCAAGGTGTTGAGTCATTCAACTTACCTACTACGAGAGATTTTGGGTTTAATGTTAAAATTGATTTTTAAACGTAATACAAGATGAATACAATGAAATATAATAAAGGTATATTGTTGGTTTTGCTGGCATTTTTGTTCGCATGTACCGATGATTTTGATGAAATAAATACAAATCCGAATGTATTGACTGCAGACCAACTTGATGCTACCCTGGCTGGAGCCTCATTCACAAATGCACTTTATAAAGGAACGCACCATGGCTTTTGGACAGGAGTGCAAGACGATATTGGTACTTATGGATTGATCACCTACTTACATTCAACGCTTTTTGTACATTATCAGTCTGCTCTTCCTGCTAACTGGCAAACCGACCGGAATGGGATCAATGATGGTTGGAGGTCTCGTGGTTGGACCAGGTTTTACACACTCGCAGTTCCTGCCCTGAATAATACCTATAAAGCGATAGAAGGCAATGCCGAAGCAACTGCCATTGTTGACATATGGAAGGTTTTTATGTATCATAAGGTTACAGACCATTGGGGACCGGTTCCTTATTCACAGGCCGGACAAGGCGGAGTAGCTGTCCCATACGATTCACAGGAGACCATGTATGCTGACTTTTTTGAAAAACTTAAAAACGCAAATGCGGTTTTAAGTTCAGCTTCATCAAGCACAGCATCTGTGTTTACTGGCTATGACCGAATATATAATGGAAATATTGAAGCCTGGAGAAAGTTTGGAAATTCATTACGCTTGCGATTGGCACTAAGAATCTCAGATGTTGATGCTTCAAAAGCAAAAACGGAAGCCGAAGCAGCGGTTGCAGCCGGGGTCATGGAAGTGAATGGTGATAATGCATACTATGAAGTTTCTGAAGTTACCCCCAATAATATGAATTTTATTACAGGGCATAATGGTTGGGGCTTTACCATGACGGCTTCTATGGAAAGTATACTGAAAGGCTATAATGATCCACGTTTGGCTATTTGGTTTAGTCCTGCTCCTGTAGATGGAGAATTTAGAGGTCAACCCAATGGAGGGGGAACTGTCCGTAGTTGGGTGAAAGAAGATATTGCTGCAAACAATGATGCTATCTGGGGATCTGACCTAAGAAACTCAAAAGCAATTGAGCTTATGATGGCTGCAGAAAGTTTCTTTAACCGGTCTGAAGGTGCTTTAAATGGCTGGAATATGGGAGCAGGAACTGCTCAGGGCTATTATGAGAAAGGCATTGAGCTTTCGATGAACCAGTGGGGGGTTACGGATGCTGCCGCCATTGCGGACTATACGGCAGGAACAACGAAGCCGGTAGAACCAAACTTAGTGGCAGAGTATGCTGCTGTGGGTTTAAGCACCACCCCTCCGGTCCAGGTTTCTGTTAGCTGGGCATCAAGTGCTGATGATCAACGAACTCAGATAGCTGTTCAGAAATACCTGGCCCTTTATCCTGAATCGTGGGAAGCATGGTCTGATTTACGAAGGACAGATGCTAATATCCTGTATCCTCTCTTGACCACTGAGAATACTGATGCAAATGTAGGACGTGGTTTGATGAAGAGGCTTACATACCTGCCAAACGAATACAGTACAAATACGGATGAAGTAACCAAGGCAATATCACTTCTTGGTGGTCCTGATGTTGGTGGTACTAAAGTTTGGTGGGATGTGAAATAAACGAGGTTTTAGAAACTGTTTTGATTGTAACAGTTTACTATTTGCGGTTTTAAATACAGATTTTTCATGTGAATCAAGGGTTTATTCTAAATATTCAGGAAAATCCGGATTTAAAGGCAAGATTTTCAACTCTTGATTCGCATTTTTCATAAAAATAAGCATTGCCAATGAAGCGAATAATGTACATCCTTCATTGGCAATGCTTTTTTTATATGCTATGTGGAGATGTTAAAGATTGTTTTTATCCCCGGGAATCCGGGGTGATGTATTTTGTCCGGCAGACAAGTTTGCTTAGGCGACTTGTTCCGGTTTAACCGGGAAGGCGAATTTGAGCGTCCCGGTGGCCCGGGATAAGAAAAATTCAATGCAGCCTAACCGAAACCAGCCTGCCGGCTGGCAGGTAAGACGCATCATAAAAAATATCCACCTTCAAAGAAGGTGGGTTTATAGATTACAATGAAAGGATAAATTCCTAACAGTTACTAAGTTCTGTATTTAATTTGTACGCAACACTAATTTATTTGTATTTTGCGGCACGTAAACGTGTGCATGATCAAAGAATTAAATAGCGATGAATTGTTTCTTGTTGGAAAAATGGTTGATGGGGACATCGACTCATTTAAATATTTCTTTGACAAGTACTATAATGATTTGTGCAACTTTGTAAATATTTATTTGCATGATGAAGTACTTGCGGAAGAAATCGTTCAGGATATTTTCGTTTATTTTTGGGAAAATAAGGAGAAAATAAAAATATCTGGTTCTGTGAAGTCCTATTTATATTCAGCTTCAAAATACAAAAGTTTAAATCTTCTTCGCAATCTAAAAAACCAAAAAAGAATCGAAAAAAAAATTGGCGAATCTGAAGTTGAAAATTATTATGAAGAGCAAGATTCTTATTTGGATTCTGATGAATTGAAACAGATACTTAACACGGCTATTGAAAACCTATCTCCTAAATGCCGTGAAATCTTTCTATTAAGCAAACAAAAGAATCTTTCAAACAAGCAGATTGCAGCTCAATTAAATGTGTCTGTAAAAACTGTTGAAAGTCAAATGACTATTGCCTTTAAAAAGCTTAGAAACTCCTTAATGCCATATCGGGGGAAAATATTTCTTCTCTTTCTTATTTCTCTATTGTCTTAAATACTTTCTTACACGATTCAAATAATAGCTTAAAATAAAATTTCAATTTATTTATTTTTTTTTAGGGGTTATTCCAATCTCACGTTACTTAATACAAAAAAGCAAGGTATATGAACCAAATTCCCTGGGAAAATATTCAGAAAAGAATTCTTAATCCGGATCATTCCAAAGACGAAAATCTGGACAAGTGGATGAATGAAAACGAAGGGAATAAAGAAATAGTTGAAGAATTAAAGTTGACCTACTCCCTGACAGGAGATATTCCAGACTCTTTTATACCCCAAAAAGATAAAGCCTGGCAAAAAGTAGAAAAACGGGTTTCGGCGAATAGAAACCGAATTGAACTTCATCGGTTTTTGCTTCGTGTTGCAGCTTCTTTCTTACTAATTTTTTTAGGGATCAGTGCAACTTTATTGGTGGCAAAACTGAATACCACAGAAACATATTCAGAGGTTTATTCCCCTTATGGGCACAAAACCAAAGTTATCCTACCAGATCAATCTGAAGTTTGGCTGAATGGTAATTCAAAAATCAAATACCTGGCTGATTTTAAAGAATCCAGGAATGTAGAGTTAACCGGTGAAGCATTTTTTAAGGTAAAAAAAGATGATTCAAAGCAATTTGTTGTCCAATCAAAAGACCTTGATATTGCTGTATCTGGTACCTCATTTAATGTAAAAGCTTATGATGATGACAAGACATCAGAAGTTGTTTTAGTTGAAGGCAGTATAGAAGTGCTGCAAAAAGATCATTTATTGAAAAAGATGAAGCCGGGGGAAATCCTTTCATTCGATACACAGCAAAATAAGTTTCAAGTCAGCAATGGCAGGATCAATCATATTTTATCATGGAAAGAAGGCGAATTAATCATTGAAAATGAAAGGCTTGAAGATGTTGTGAAGTACCTTGAACGTTGGTATGGGGTAAAAATAACCTTAGATAATTCAGTAAACAAAGATCAAAGATTAAGTTTCAAAGTCAAGGCTGAAAGTTTAAGGGAGCTATTAGTAACCTTTAAATATATTATCCCGGTAACCTATACTATTGATGGCAAAGAAGTACGAATAATGAAAGAAAGTTAACAAAAAAACAGGAAGGCCTGTCTTTAATGACAAACCTTCCCGGATATCAATTTTTATTAACCGCAAGTTTCACAAAGCTGCAAGCACCAACTCTAAGCAATGTGAAATGCGCAAAAATCGTAGGCTAAATTTATGAAAAAAAAATTGAATTCAGGAAGTAGCCCAAAGTGGTTTTCTCCCTGGCTTAAAAGACTACTAATTATGAAAATGATTTTGGTTTTGATTTTTATGGTCGGACTATCAATAAGTCATGCCAAATCAATTGCTCAATCGACTAAATTAAATTTGAAATTAGAACGTGGAACTGTAAAAGATGTTATCAATGAAATTGAACGTCAGACTGAATTTTCGTTTATGTATGATAACGATGTTTTTGACACGGAACAGGAAATTTCAATTCGTATTAAAAATGAAGAACTTGAACAAGTTCTGAACAAACTGGTAAAAAGGCAGGGATTAAACTATAAACTAGTTAACCGGTACATTGTAATTTCCGGAGATGATAACATGTCTGCAGCCGTAAGTCAAAACAATACAATTTCAGGCAATGTAACAGATTCCTCAGGCCAACCACTACCGGGGGTATCAATTATTATTAAAGGAACAACCAACGGTACAGTTACTGATTTTGATGGAAATTTTAACCTTAACAATGTACCGGGAGATGCAACTCTTGTTTTTTCTTTTGTGGGTATGCGTAGCCAAGAGGTTCTAGTAGAAGGAAAAACAACTATTAATATTACAATGGAAGAAGATGCCATTGGTATAGAAGAAGTAATTGCAGTTGGTTACGGGACCCAAAAGAAAGCAAACCTAACGGGTGCCGTGGCAAGCGTTTCATCTGAGAAGTTGGAGAACCGTTCAATTACCTCCTCTGCACAAGGTTTACAGGGCTTGATACCGAACCTTAATATCTCGTTTGTTAGCGGCGATCCGGGAAATACCGGGGCACAATTCAATATCCGTGGGGGTACTTCTATTAATGGCGGTAGTCCTTTAATTTTAGTTGACGGGGTTGAACAAGACATTGAATTGATCAACCCGGATGACATTGAAAGCGTAACGGTATTGAAAGATGCAGGCTCAGCTGCCATTTATGGTGCCAGGGCTGCATTTGGCGTTATCCTGGTAACGACCAAACGCACAAATAAAAATACACCAACCCGTATCGATTATTCCGGCTTATTATCATGGAACACAGCAACAAAAATGCCTGAACTTATTGATAATAGTTATGATTATGCAACGGCCGTGAACAAAGCAATGGAAAACTTTGACGGTTCCCTGGCTTTTAATGAGGAATCCATAGCCAAAATAAAAGCTTATTATGAAGATCCCGCCAACAATCCTGAATGGGAAGAAATTGACGGACGGTTTTATTTCTATGGGCATTACAAATGGAAAGATGAATTGATCAAGGATTTTGCACCCACCCAACAGCACAATTTCAAAGTTACTGGTGGTGGGGAAAAATCATCGTATTATACTTCCCTGGGTTATCTGAAACAAGAAGGTATTTACAGGAAGGGTACAGATGTTTTCGAACGTTATAACGTACGGTTTAATGTAAATAATGAGGTAAAAGAATGGTTGGATTTAAATTTTAAAATTGCTTATAATAACAAAAAAACCGATAAACCGCACATTTATAAATCAGATGCCAGTTACATTAATTCCATTGTATTTTCAAGGCCAACCAAACCATTAATGTACCCCGGTGATAACGAAGAATACCAGGGGCTATATTTTGAGAACCCTGCAACTTACCAGGAAAAGGCAGGTAGGGATACATACATAAACCATGACCTGTGGTTAACTGCTGAGGCAATTTTTAAAATTACCGATAAGATAAAAATCAATACCGACTTCTCATACCAGAATTATGCAGTTAATGAACAACAAAATGCTACGAAGATTAAATTTATAAATTCATTATTTGAAACATATTATGGGCAAACCGGGGATGATTCCGTATGGCTTAGGAATTTCAGGCGTAACCACTATGCCTTTAATATTTATGGACAATACGAAAACCGTTTTGAAGGTGGGCACTATGTAAAAGCAATGGTTGGGTACAACCAGGAATGGAGGCACCAACAAATGTTTTCTGCCCAACGTAAGGAATTGATCAGCGATCAAATACCTGCTATAAACCTCGCACTTGGTGATCAAATTGTCGGCGGTTCAGAAGGGGAATATTCAATAAGGGGAGCTTTTTACAGGTTAAATTACATCTATAAAGATAAATACCTGGTAGAGTTTAATGGCCGTTATGATGGCACCTCCCGGTTTAAAAAGAGTGACCGTTTTGGTTTCTTCCCATCAGTTTCAGCAGGCTGGAGGGTAAGCGAGGAAAACTTTATGAAATCAGCCTTACCTGCAGTTAGCAACCTGAAATTAAGGGCTTCATATGGTTCATTGGGTAACCAAAGAACAAATTCATATTATGAGTATATTGCCGAGATGGGCTCAGGGAACACTTCACGATACTTATTTAATGACCTGTCCGCTTTATATATAAAACCTCCAAAACTTATCCCGAAGTATTGGGGACCAGTGCCCCCTATGAAAACGCAGCGGAATTAAAAACCAATGGTTGGGAGCTGGTTGTTAGTTGGCGCGATAAAGTTGGGAATGATTTTAAATATGATGTAGAGTTGAGCTTGTCGGATTATGAAACTGAAATCACCGATTATGAAAACCCAACAGGAGCTTTGGGCGATTGGTACGTAGGGCGTAAGTTTGGCGATATATGGGGGTATGAAACCGAAGGCATCTTCCAATCAGAAGACGATATTGCCAACCATGCCGACCAATCAGAAATAGCCATTAACTGGAAACCCGGGGATATTATGTATAAAGACCAACCAACCGTGGATACAAATGGGGATGGTATACCTGATGAAGGTGACGGGGTAATCAACCAGGGCAGCTATACGCTTGACAATAAGGGTGACCTGGTCCTTCTTGGAAATACAACACCAAGGTATAGCTACGGCATTAATATAAATACCAGTTATAAGAACTTTTTTGTCAATATGTTTTTCCAGGGTGTAGGGAAACGTGAATTCTGGCCCGGCGACCAACTGTTTTGGCCTTTTGCTTCTCAATGGTTTCAAATACAAACCCATTTTATCCCCAATAGCTGGAGCGAAGATAACCGTGATGCCTATTTTGGCAGGTTGCTGGCACGTGATGACAGGAACCGTAAGGTCCAGTCCCGTTACATGCAGGATGCTTCTTATATCCGGTTGAAAAACCTTACGGTAGGATATAATATACCGAAAAGGCTTATGCAAAAAATAGGGTTTGTTGGTGGTAAAGTGTTTGTTTCAGGACAGAACATCTGGACACATTCCAATGTTGGACGCCCATACGATCCGGAAGGGATTGATGTAGCACGGGGTTATGACCTGAGTGGAGAGACAAAGCAAAACAGAGGCTTGCTCTATCCTTTCCAGAAAACTTATTCAATTGGGGTAAACCTTACATTCTAAAACCTTAAAAAAGTTAAATGATGAAACTAAAAATATATGTAGCATTTATAGCAACCATCATGTTGCTTAGCTGTAACGATGATTTTTTGGAAAAGTACCCGAAAGATTCGGTAAACGAAAAGAGTTTTTGGAATACTGCAAATGACCTGAAAACATACAATAACCATTTATACCATCAGGCAGGCAATGTTTACCGTTACATGTTTTATATGGGTTTTACCAATAGCGCCTGGTATTCAGGATACTATGGAATGTTTTGGGAAGATTGCAAAAGCGATAATATGGCCCCGAAAGATGGGAGGCTTGACCAATACGCGAAAATTGCAGCCGGGATACACACCGTACCTGACAAAAAGCAATTTGGTGGTTGGTATTGGGAGTTTTTAAGGATATGCAACGTTTTCCTGGAAAATTATGAAAAAGTGGAAGAACCCGAATCGGTAAAAAATATGTACGCCGGTGAAGTGAGGTTATGGAGGGCATGGTTTTATTGGGACAAGGTAAAACGCTTTGGCAATGTGCCCTGGATACCAACAGCATTGGATATTGACTCGCCAGAATTGCTGGGAGAACGTAACGACCGGAGCCTGGTTATGGACCATGTATTGGAAGACCTTAACTTTGCTGTGGAGCATATGTCAGAAGATTGGTATACCAGCGACCCTGACCGTTTAAACCGCTGGACAGCCTTAGCACTTAAAGCCAGGGTTTGCCTCCATGAAGGTACTTTCAGGAAATACCATGGCTTGGCAGAAGCTGAAAAATTCTTAACCCATGCGGCTTCAGCTGCTGAGGAATTGATCAATAACGGGCCATATGAGATCTTCAATACAGGGAACCCGGAAACGGATTATGCAAGCCTGTTTACACAGCTTGACTTGTCGGGCCACAAAGAAGTTGTCCTTGCCCGCAAATATATTACCGGTACATTGGGGCATCGTTTTAAAGGCTACTATGGGCGTAAAAACGGAGCAACCAAGAGTTTAATTGAAGACTACCTTTGTACCGATGGACTGCCCGTTCAACTTTCAAATGTATTCCTGGGCGATGCTACCATTGAAGATGAGTTTGTTAACCGTGACCCACGTATGGCACAAACGGTTGTTGTACCGGGTACAGCAGGTCCTTTTGAGGGGATAGGATGGGGAAAATTACCAGCCCCACGTTTAATCGGGCAAACCGGAGGTGGTTTTATTACTACCACAGGTTATCCTCCTGCCAAGTTCTTTGAAGTATCAGATTGGAGGAAAGGGTATGGAAAAGAAGAAAATGATGCCCCTGTAATCCGTTTTGCAGAAGTGTTATTGGCATTTGCTGAGGCTAAAGCAGAATTGGGAACAATAGCACAGGCAGACCTGGATAAATCGATTAACAAATTGCGCGACCGGGCCGGTATGCCCCATTTAGCTGTTAATCCACCAATGGACCCTAAATATGAGAATGAAGACTTATCTTCAATTATTGTTGAAATACGCCGTGAACGGCGGATTGAATTAGCCTTTGAAGGGTATAGATATGACGACCTTATGCGCTGGAAAAAAGGGAGCTACCTGGCAAAAACGGTAATTGGTATGCGGCTTGAAGATGACCAACTTGCCAGGTATCCGGAAGCAAACATAAAAAGGATAGAAATTGATGGTAAAAAATACATCGATGTTTACCAGGGGTCTGATGTTGGTAACCGCCAGTTTGATGAGAACAAGCATTATTTGATGCCATTGCCATTGAGTGAAATATCAATGAACCCTGCTTTAGGGCAGAACCCAGGCTGGTAGCATATTGTATTTGTTGTATCATAGTTTTGATGCGTATAAACTGCATTTATATTTACCAAAGAGGTTACCACATGGTAGCCTCTTTGTAATGAACTTGTTTAAAGAAGCTGAAAGTGGCTGTAATTGTATGAAATAGTGCTATTTGTCAATATCATGAATGCTGGCACTTTTTTTCTATTAACTCACCCTGATTGCGATCCCGATAACCATCGGGACACAATCGTCCCTGCCTGCAGCAGGCAGGCCTCTCTTCGGGAAGCTATGCTTTATACAGAAATATGAATTTAGGGGAAAGCAAGAAAATAATGAATATACAACACTCAATAAACAATGTAGAACTATGAAAAACACATCAATTCGGAGTTAATTTAGAATATTGGGTATTCAAAATTGAATATTTTACATTTAAATGTTGATAAAATGGATTGTTATTACCAAATAAAAGATGTGTATAAAGGGTAGCTTCGAGAAGAGAGGCCTGCCTGCAGCAGGCAGGGACGATCCCGAGTACTCGGGATCAGGGTGAGTTAGTTGAAAAAAAGTGTCACAATTCATGATATTAACGTGAGCTTTGGATTCAATAAGTTGTTTTTCAGTAGTTTATGGTATTTATTTCAATGAAACTCAGGTTTCAAGTGCGAAGCACCTTGAAATCTGTAAGTTGAATTGATCCCGAAACGACGGAGGAGTATTCGGGATCTCATGGT
>JANQII010000048.1 GCA_028282195.1 Prolixibacteraceae bacterium | reverse complement strand
CTAGTAGTGGGTTTTTGAATTAACGTGTCACTCATCGGATGACTAAAATGCTCGATATCAACAGAGTCATCCGATGAGTTTTTCAACGAAACTTTATGAACGCACTACTAGACAGTACCTTTTAACAACGACTTAAGATAGAATGCCGGGGTAATATCCTGGCATTTTTTGTGATTAACCACACACTGTAAAACATCACAGTTATACTATTTGTAAACAATGTTTATTTTTTCTGAATGAATTAATAAAGAATCAATTGAATAGTTTTGTTTTTCTACCTTTGAGAAAGTAAATTTTTAATTGATATGACTGAGATACTTTTTTGGATAATCATTGCAATACTTGCAGTTGATTTTGTTTTGGAGAGAGGACTTGATTACCTGAACACAACCCGCTGGAGCCCGGATTTACCCGATGAGGTGAAAGGAATTTACGACGAAGAAAAATACAGCAAACAACAAAAATATTCAAAAACCAATCACCGGTTTGGAATGCTCACCAGCTCATTCAGTTTTATACTGATTATGCTGATGCTGTTCCTCAAAGGCTTTGCGTTGGTTAACGGCTGGGCACTTTCAATAATTGACAATCCCATTTGGACTGCCCTACTCTTTTTTGTCATTTTAATGTTGGCCTCTGATGTTTTAACAACACCATTCTCAATTTACGGAACCTTTGTAATTGAAGAACGATTTGGTTTTAATAAAACAACGGGGAAAACATTTGTTTTGGATAAAATAAAAGGCTGGCTCCTGGGAGCAATCATTGGAGGGGGATTACTGGCTCTCATTATTTTTATTTACCTGAAAACCGGGGAATTATTCTGGGTTTATGTTTGGCTGGTAATTAGTGGATTTTCACTTTTCATGACCATGTTTTATTCCAGCCTGATTGTACCACTTTTCAACAAACAGACGCCACTTGAAGAAGGCGAATTAAAAGAAGCCATTAACCAGTTTACTGAAAAGGTTGGCTTTAAACTGGATAATATTTTTGTAATTGACGGCTCAAAACGCTCAACAAAAGCCAATGCCTATTTTACCGGATTAGGTAAAAAGAAACGAATTGTTTTATACGATACGCTAATTAATGACCTTGAAATACCTGAACTCGTGGCAGTACTTGCACATGAAATAGGACATTACAAAAAGAAACACATTATCTGGAGTTTACTGATTGGTATTATTCAAACCGGGGTGATGCTGTTCATCTTCTCATTGGTAATCGATAGCCCTGAACTTTCAGCGGCCCTTGGAGTTGAAAAAGCCAGTTTCCACATTGGCTTAATTACCTTCGGGATTTTGTATTCGCCACTTTCATCCATCATCGGAATTTTTATGAATATTTTCTCCAGAAAGAATGAATACCAGGCAGATGCATTTGCAGCAAAACATTACGAAGCTGATGCATTAGCCTCTGCATTAAAAAAACTTTCTGTAAAAAACCTAAGCAACCTAAGGCCGCATCCGGCCTATGTGTTTTTTCATTATTCGCACCCAACGTTGTTGCAACGGCTGGAAGCATTGAAAGGCAAATAACATGATGTAAAGACGCAATTCATTGCGTCTCTGACAGCAAAAACTCGAAACTCATAACTCGCAACACGTAACTCATAATATGATCGCAGAAATAATAACCATAGGGGACGAAATATTAATTGGACAGGTAGTTGATACCAACTCGGCCTGGCTGGGTGAACAACTCAATCTTCACGGTGTTGAGATTGTAAAAATTACATCCATCTCAGACAAACATAAGCAGATAATTGATGCACTGTTATCAGCGGAATCGCATGCCGATTTGGTGCTAATCACCGGCGGGCTTGGGCCAACCAAAGATGATATTACCAAAAAAGTGTTGTGTGACTACTTCGAATGTGGAATGGTAATGAATGAAGATGTTTTACGTCATGTTATTGATATGCTTTCGAGACGCAATGTGGTAATAAACGAATTGAATAAAGAACAAGCCTTGGTTCCTGAAGCCTGTACCGTTTTGCACAATCCAAATGGAACAGCTCCCGGCATGTGGTTTGAGAAAAACGACACCATTTTTGTTTCTATGCCTGGCGTACCTTTCGAGATGAAAGAAATCACCTTGAATGAGATTCTGCCACGTCTTCAGCAAACCGAAAGAACCAAATCAATTTACCACCAAACAGTTCTTACATACGGTGTACCTGAATCCATGCTTGCTGAAAAGATTGAAGCCTGGGAAAAGATACTTCCCGATTTCATCAAGCTGGCCTATTTGCCAAACCAGTTGATGGTTCGCTTAAGGTTAAGTGCATACGGAGATGATGAAACTTTTTTGAAAGCTGAAGTTGACAAACAAATTGAAAAGTTGAAAACTGTTATTCCAGAAGATATTTTTGGTTTTAATGGCAGCAGCCTTTCAAAAGTTACAGGCGATCTTCTTATAAAATATGGGAAAACACTTTCAATAGCAGAAAGTTGCACCGGTGGTAAAATTGCGCACTTCTTTACTTCAAATGCAGGAAGCTCAGCTTATTTTCGAGGTTCAATTGTTGCTTATGCCAATGAAGTAAAAGAAAATCAGCTTGGCGTAGAACCTGAAGCATTAGAAAAGCATGGAGCTGTAAGCAAAGAAGTTGCCATTGAAATGGCGCTTGGAGTTAAAAATGCGTTAGGAACTGATTATGCCATTTCAACTACCGGAATAGCAGGCCCCGACGGAGGAACAGATGAAAAACCAGTTGGAACAGTTTGGATAGCAGTTGCAGGGCAACAGAAAGTGTATGCAAAACGTTATAACTTTGCTCATAACCGTGAACGCAATATTTTACGTTCCACTCAAGCAGCAATAAACTTTTTACGGAAAGTCATTTTAAAAGAAAACACCCATGAGAACTAAAAAAATTGTTATCATCCTTTTTGTTTTACTGGCGTTGTTATTGGCATCAGCAGTATTAATTCCTGTCATGTTTAAAGGCGAACTAATTGACAAAACCAAGACTGCTATTAATGAACAAGTTAACGCCAAAGTTGAATTTGACGACCTCAACATCAGCCTTTTCAAAAGCTTTCCAAAAGTTCAGATAGAACTCGAAAATTTAAGCATCATAGGAAAGGATCAGTTTCAGGGCGATACATTGTTAGCAATAGGAACAGTTGCCACCGACATATCGTTGTCTGATCTTTTCAAGCTGAAAAGCGAAGGACTGCAGGTTTCAAGCCTTGCAGTAAACGAGGCGCAAATTAATTTACTTTCAACCAACGATGGTTTTTCAAACTGGGACATTACACTTCCTGTTGAAAAAGAAGAAACTGAGACAGAAACAGAAGAAGCTTCTAATTTTTCAGTAGCATTAGATAATATTGATATAAATAAGCTGAATTTTAATTTCATTGATGAAGCCTCGACAACCGTTATTCGGCTGAAGAATTCTCAGTTGGATGCAACAGGAAAAGTTGAAGGTACGGTTACCGCATTTGATTTTATTGCGGAAATAGATGAATTTGTTTTGGAATACGATTCAGTTCAATACATTGCCAATACCGTTTTAAAAGCTGAAAGTCAGATAGAGGTTGACTATGAAAAGTTGAATTTCACGTTTGGAGAATCAACTCTCTTTTTAAATGACTTACCACTTGATGTTAGCGGTCAGTTTGGAATGCCTTCAGACAGCATGTATTTTGATTTAGCTTTCAAACAACCTGGAAGCGATTTTAAATCATTGCTGGCTTTAATACCGAATGATTACCAATCTTATCTGGAACAGATTACGGCAAAAGGCGAAGCTGGTTTTGAAGGTCATGTGAAAGGATGGTTTTACGATGAAGATTATCCGGAGATTGGCAGTCATCTGTTTATAAAAAATGCAAATCTTCAGTACAACGGGCTTTCTGAAAAGATTGAAAACATTAACCTCGAAACCAAAGTAAGCAAACCGCAAGGCAATTTAAACTTACTGGTGGTTGATGTAGAAAAAGCTCAGGCTCAAATTCGCGAAAATCCGGTAATGCTTCAATTGAATTTAAGTGAGGTAATGGTTGACCCAAAGTTTGATGGAACGTTCAAAGGAACGATCAACTTCAATAACCTTTCGAACGCCATACCAATGGACAGCATTGAGTTAAAAGGAATGCTTGATGGAGAACTGGCAATGAATGGCAGCATGTCAGCCATTGAAAAACAAGATTTCAGCAAGGTGTCATCTTCCGGCTTATTTAATTTCTCAAATTTTAGTGTGCTTACGCCGCAAATTACAAAGCCCCTGGCTGTTCAGTCAGGTTCTGTAAGAGTCACTACCCCAGAAATTATTTTTGATTCTTTTAAAGGAAATATCGGACAAAGTGATTTTCAACTTAACGGAAACGTAAGCAATTATTTGGCCTATGCATTAAAAGATGAAGAATTAAAAGGTAAATTCAGCCTGAATTCAAAATTGATGAACCTGAATGAGCTGGCCAACTTAATGGTTGATGAAGACACCGTTGAAGCTGAAACAACCGAAGACGAAATGTTGGCTTTTCATGTTCCCGGCAAACTTGATTTAAGTTTCCGTTCCACGATTACACGTGCACTTTTCGACCGGATGGATATTCGCAACATCAATGGCTTAATTCGTATTAAAGATGAAAAGCTTAGTTTGAAACAGCTGGATATGGACATGCTTAGAGGAAGCCTGACTGTTGATGGTGCTTACCAAAACAATAAAGCGAACCAGCCTGAATTTGATTTCAACATGAACATCACCTCGTTTGATATTCCGGCTGCTTACCAATCTCTAAGTATGATGCGCCGCTATATGCCGATTGCTGCACGAAGCCAGGGGAATATTTCTTCAAAAATCAAGTTTAAAGGCCGCATGAATGAAAAACTAAAAATTATTGCATCAACCCTGGATGGAAATGGATTCTTCAATACTCAAAACCTGCAAATTCTGGACTCCCCCACCTTTGACCAGATTCGAGGTGTCATTAAAAAGGAAAAGTTGAGAAATGTAAGGGTTGAAGATTTTACAGCTAACTTCAACATTGATGATGGGAACCTACTTCTGAAACCATTCAAAACCAAGATTGCTGATCAGGAAACTACTATTCATGGAAGCCTTTCTGCTGAAAGTATTCTGAATATGGATATGGATTTTAAACTGAATAGACAAGATTTAGATAGTGAAATCAATAATGCTCTTGGTTTCTTGCCCGGTTCTGAGAATATAAAATTTGTTGATGCAACGGTTAAGCTGAAAGGGTCGCTTAAAAATCCAGATGTTTCACTTGATTTAAGCAAAGCACGAAAGCAAATTCAGGAAGAAATAAAAAAATCCGGCAAAGAAGAGATACAGAAAAAAGTAAAAAAATTGGGTGATGAACTGAAAAAATTGTTTCGATAAATTTTCAAAAAAGGCTTTTTACCACAGGCCTCTTTTGTCTTTTATAGTGTAATTTCGCTGGTATTCACGAGGGGTCATTCCTTTGATTTCCTTAAACTTTCGATTGAAAAACGAGAGGTTATTGTATCCTGAGCGAAAACTGATATCTGAGATAAGCGAATCACTGTCAGTTAACAACTTACAAGCATAACCAATCCTGATTTCATTCAGAAAGCTATAATAATTTTTTCGTGTTCGCTTTTTGAAGTACCTGCAAAACGAAGTAACTGTCATATTTGCTACGGATGCAGCCTCTTTTAAAACGATCTCCCGTTTAAAATTCCTAAGCGTAAATTGATAAATCAGGTTAATCCGCTCACCATCCGATTCATTGATGATATCGGTTTTCAAATTAGACAGAGTCTTTATGTTGCTACCTTCAGACATAATCTTCAATATCCTGAGTAATGAAATAATACGTGAAAGCCCCTTCTGTTGTACAATTCCCCTCATTAATCCAACAACTTCAAAACGGATAGGCTCATCAACCTTAAAACCAAAATCAGTTTCTGATATGAAGTGCCTCAAATGGTTTAGTTCCGGCAAACGGATAAATTCTTCACCAAAAATATCTTTATTAATGAATACGGAGATTGCCCGTACATTTAATTCATCTGGTTTTTCGTAATACTCCGAACTGCAACGAAAAACATGAGGTTGATTGGAACCGATAATAAATAAATCCCCCTCAGCAAAATTCCCAATATAATCGCCTGCCAAAACAGTGCCGTTACCCTTTTCAATGTACATGATTTGTATTTCCGGATGTTGGTGAAAAGAATCATAAAACCAAGCCTGCTCATCAACCTGCACCACAAATGACTCATTATTGGTTTTTATCAACTTAAATGGTAAAGCTTTCATTATACATTTTTAAAAGGTTAATTAGCACAATAATAGCAATTAGTCAATACAAATATATTCTAATAAGACAATATAGTATTGTTATTGGATAATTTATGTTTAAAACTCAACATAAAAGCATATTATTTTTGTTTAGACAAAATTAAAATAAAACAATTATAACTTTTGTTGCTATGAAAAAAGCAATTAACTGGAAAGGCATTTATCCTGCTGTAACAACCAAGTTTACACAAAACGACAAACTGGATTTTGTTGCCATTGAAAAAAACTTCACTACCCAGGTAGAAGCCGGGGTTAGTGGTTTAATACTGGGGGGAACTTTAGGGGAAGCAAGTACCCTGACAAAAGACGAAAAAAGTGACCTGGTAAAATTTACGGTTGATAAATATGGGGATCAATTACCCATATTGCTCAACATAGCCGAACAAACAACCAATGATGCAATTGCAACTGCCCAAAATGCTGAAAAAGCCGGAGCCAGTGGGTTGATGCTCTTACCACCAATGCGTTATGCAGCTGATCACCGTGAAACAGTAAGCTACCTGAAAGCAGTTGCCAATCACACATCATTACCTATTATTATTTATAACAATCCGGTCGATTACAAAATTGAAGTTACCATGGATATGTTTGGGGAATTAATTGAGTGCCCAAATATCCAGGCTGTAAAAGAATCAACCCGGGATATCTCAAATGTGACCCGGATAAGAAATGCTTTTGGAGAACGGATTAAAATCCTCACCGGGGTTGATACGCTGGGGCTGGAAAGTCTCCTAATGGGAGCTGATGGCTGGGTTGCCGGGCTTGTTTGCGCATTTCCCCACGAAACGGTTGCCATTTACAAATTGGTACAGGCCGGACTTTACCAGGAAGCACTTGCCATTTACCGCTGGTTCCTTCCGGTATTGGAACTTGATGTTTCGACAAAGCTGGTGCAAAACATCAAACTTGCTGAGGTAGCTACAGGAATTGGCACCGAACAAGTAAGGGCCCCGCGCTTACCTCTTGCCGGTGAAGAAAGGGAACAGGTTCTTGCCATACTTCATAATGCATTGGCAACACGCCCAAAACTACCCAATTACTTAAATCTATAATCCAATGATACACGGCAAAAATCATATTGGTTTTACTTTGTCAGCACAAGGAAAAGAATATACAAGTTCCATTTCCCCCATTGACGGGCACGCGCTCGAAGGAAAGTTCCATCTCGCTACTGATACAGAAGTTGAAAAAGCCATTGCCCTGGCAACGAAAGCATTCAAGACCTACCAAAATATTTCAGGGGAAAAAAGGGCCCTCTTTTTGGAAGCCATTGCTGACGGGATTGAGCAACTGGGGGACACGCTGATCCGGCGGACCATTGAAGAAACGGCCCTGCCGGAAGGACGAATAAAAGGGGAAATGGGGAGAACAACCGGTCAACTTCGAATGTTTGCAAGGCTTATTAAGGAGGGTTCCTGGGTCGAAGCTATTATCGACACAGCCCTTCCAAACAGGAAACCACTTCCCCGTCCGGATATTCGAAAAGTATTAAAACCTGTTGGCCTGGTGGTTGTTTTTACCGCCAGTAACTTTCCATTGGCTTTTTCAACTGCAGGAGGGGATACTGCCAGTGCTTTGGCTTCCGGCTGCCCTGTGATTGTAAAAGCGCATGAATCCCACCTGGGAACGAACCAGCTCATTGCCGATGCCATCATTAAGGCAGCCAAACAAACCCATATGCCGGATGGTGTTTTTTCTTCACTTACAGGAAAAGGGCATCAACCTGGACAAAAGTTGCTTGGTCATCCTTCTGTTAAGTCGGTTGCTTTTACCGGATCATTTACCGGGGGGAAAGCACTTATGGATATCGCTGCCAAACGGGATGAACCGATCCCTGTTTTTGCAGAAATGGGCAGTGTTAACCCAGTACTGTTATGCCAGGACAAACTCAAATCGGAACCCGGTCAGTTAGCAAAAATATTAGCGAACTCAATAACGCTTGGTTGCGGGCAATTCTGTACCAAGCCGGGATTGCTCCTGGCTGTTGAAAGCCCTGAATTGGAAAAGTTCTCAGAAGAACTGGCAACAGCCATCCAGGCTTATCCGGCAACAACAATGCTGAATCAGGGGATCTGGAAAAATTATTCGGTAAAAAGGAACGAATCCTTATCCGTTAAGGGAGTAAATGCAATTGAGCCACCCGTTACAAATGACACCAATCAACCACTGGGGCATCCGGTTATAGCGATGGTCAACGGGTTGGATTTTCTTAAAAACCCGAAGCTTCAGGAAGAAGTGTTCGGTCCGTTTTCATTAATAATAAGGTGCCAAAACATGCAGGAACTTTCGGAGGTTGCAAAATCCCTTAAAGGTCAGTTGGCAGCATCTGTAATGGGCACTGAAAATGACCTCCCTGCTTATAAAAATGTAATTACAGAACTTCAGCAAAAAGTTGGGCGGCTGATCTTTAATGCTGCGCCAACGGGTGTGGAAGTCGGTCACGCCATGCAGCACGGAGGTCCGTTCCCTTCCTCATCAGACAGTCGTTTTACATCAGTAGGTACCAGTGCTGTAAAACGTTTCGTCCGCCCGGTCGCTTTTCAGGATATGCCTGAATTATTGCTCCCTGAGGAGTTAAAGAATGCAAACCCCCTTAAAATACTTCGCCAGGTAAACGGGGAAATAACCAGGGACCGTATTTAAAAATAAACGACTATGGATTGAAAAATACATCGTATTAAGAATCGAATGAAATTCATTAACAACTCAGTAGAAATAATCAGGTTGGGAGCCAGAGCCTGCTTCGAAATTATTCGGAGGTTTTAACCATTAATCCAGAGAATAAAAAATACACCATGTCCCGAAAAAGATTTTTTTGTATTGATGCCCATACCTGTGGCAATCCCGTCAGGGTTATTGCCGGAGGGGGACCGGATTTGCATGGCTTTACGATGTTTGAAAAACGCCTTCATTTTCTTGAATCTTACGATTGGATCAGGAAAGGGTTAATGTTTGAACCAAGGGGGCACGACATGATGTCGGGCAGTATTTTGTACCCTCCTTCTGATCCGGAGAATGATTTTGGCATCCTTTTCATTGAAACAAGTGGATGCTTACCCATGTGTGGCCATGGTACCATCGGAACCATAACCGTTGCCATTGAAGAAGGTTTGATCACCCCAAAAATACCGGGAAAAATTAAAATGGAAGCCCCGGCCGGGCTAATCAACATTGAATATAAGCAAGAAGGGAATAAAGTAAAATCTGTTAAGCTGACCAATGTTGGCTCGTATCTTGCCGAAAAGGATTTGGAAATCGATTTTGCCCCTTTGGGTACTGTTAAATTTGACGTGGCCTATGGCGGAAATTTTTATGCCATTATTGATGAACAGAAAAACTTTAGCGGCTTGCATCATTGTACCTCATCCCAAATTATTCAATGGAGCTACGGATTAAGAAAACTGATCAACGAAAAGTTTCATTTTCAACATCCGGATACCCCCCAAATAGCCGGGGTAAGCCATGTCATGTGGACAGGCAACCCTCTCGATAAAACTTCAGATGGACGAAGTGCCGTTTTTTATGGCGACAAAGCAATTGACCGCTCACCATGTGGAACAGGTACTTCTGCAAGAATGGCACAACTTGTAGCTAAAGGGAAACTATCTGTTGGTGACCGTTTCATACACGAAAGTATTATTGGCAGTAAGTTTACAGGGGTTGTTGAGCAAACAACCAAAATTGGCCTTTATAACGGAATAATCCCAGGCATTGAAGGTTGGGCCAGGATCACCGGATATAATAACATTGTCATTGATGATGAAGATGATCCGTATGCCTTTGGGTTCCAGGTATAAACTATTTTGCCATTTGCAATGAAAGAAGTTATCATTATCGGAGGGGGAATTATCGGGCTGGCTACCGCTTATTACCTGTCAGAAAACGGACACCAGGTTACCGTGTTTGATCGTGGTAATTTTACCAGTGGCTGCTCATTTGAAAACGCAGGACTCATTGTTCCAAGTCATGTAATCCCCTTAGCAGCACCAGGAGTTCTCAGTCAGGGTTTAAAATGGATGTTGACGTCCGGAAGCCCGCTATCTGTATCCCCTTCACTAAATCCATCATTTATAAAATGGTGCCTCAGATTTGCAAAAAGTGCAAATAACCGCAATTTACCGGATTCTGCGACAGCCCTTCGTGACATTAGCCTTTTAAGCAGTAGCTTATATGAAAAGCTGGCAAAAGAAAAAACACTTGATTTGAAGTTACAGCAAAAGGGGCTGATGATGCTATACAAAACTAAAAAAACAGAAAAAGAAGAACAGCGCATTGCATCGTTAGCCAACAGGATTGGGATCCAGGCCAGCATTTTATCAGGAAATGAAGTACAGGAATTGCAACAAGATCTGTCGGTTAACGCATTAGGTGCAGTTTATTATCCCGGCGACAGCCATATCCTGCCAACTAATTTAATGGCGTCTTTAGTCAATATCCTGAAAAAGCGTGGCGTAAAACTTATCGGAAATGTTGGGGTAAATAAGCTAATTAAAAAAAGCAACTCGATCGAAGGGGTAATGACCACGGCAGGTTCATTTTTTGCCGATGAAGTGATCGTGTCAGCAGGTGTTTGGTCCAATAAAATTACCCGGGAACTTGGATTGAATATTTTGCTGCAAGCCGGGAAAGGATATAGCTTTACCGACTCTCCCCAAAAATCATTGGCCATTCCGTCCATACTTATTGAATCAAGGGTTGCCATTACCCCTTATAAAGATTTCACCCGTTTTGCCGGAGTAATGGAATTAGGCAATCAAAAAAATAAAGTCCGGTTATCTAAAATTAAAAGTATGCATAAGGCAATCAATTCTGTCTTTCCTGAAATGAAACTGGATTTTCCTGAAGTTAAAAATATATGGCATGGGCTTCGTCCTTGCTCCAGCGATGGTTTGCCGTACATTGGACGAACAAAAAAATACAATAATTTAATCATTGCAACCGGTCACTCAATGCTGGGCGTATCGTTGGCACCTGCCACCGGGAAGCTGGTAACCGAAATTGTTGATAACAAGAAAACAACGATCAATATCAAACCATTTTTCCCGGAAAGGAACTAGAAATTGCCATTCATCGAATAACTAACATGTTCGGTATCAACAAAGTCATCCGATGGGTTTTGCATCGAAATTTTATGAACAAACTACCGGGATCGGTACCTTCTTTATGGCTTTAAAAGATAAATTAACTCCCCAGTGAAATATAGTTTAAAAACTCTTCCCTTCTGTCCTTCTGCTTAAAAATACCTCCATATTCTGCAGTCACAGTTGAACTATTTTCATCTTCAATCCCCCTGGAAGACACACACATGTGTTTAGCATCAATTAATACAGCAACGTCTTCAGTCCTCAAAATTCGCTTCAATTCATTTGCAATTTGAACAGTCAGCCTTTCCTGCACCTGCGGGCGACGGGCAAAATAATCAACAATTCGGTTAATCTTTGAAAGCCCAATAACCTGTCCACTTGAAACATAAGCCACATGAGCTTTTCCAACTATTGGTAAAAAATGATGTTCACAAGTCGAGTTCAAGTTGATATTCTTTTCGACCAACATTTCCCCATAGTTAAACTTGTTCTCAAATACCGAAATTTTGGGTTTGTTTTCCGGGTTAAGGCCATTGAAAATCTCTTGCACAAACATCTTGGCAACACGGTGTGGGGTACCATTCAAACTATCATCGGCAAGATCAAGCCCAAGGGTATCCATAATATCCCGAAACTTATCTTCAATGATAACCATCTTTTGTTCATCACTTAAATCAAAAGCACCTTTTCTCATCGGCGTATCAATCGATGTTCCAATATGATTATCGCCAATTAAATCATGACCATTGGTGTTAATCGCACCATTCAAATTATTATTGGAATTTATTTTAACTGATGGGGTGTTCGTTTTTACAAAGCCGTTTACTTTCATTATTTTCCTCCTTTTGTTTCATTTGATTTTAACAGGTCGATCTTTTTTTTGTTTATTTTTCATTCAAAAAACTTAAACAAATTCAATCTGTTTCATTAACGGATCAAACCGTTGAGGTGATTTATTCAACAAAATTTTTAAGTATAATGTTTATTTCACAACCAAAAGTTTAGTAACTATGTTTCATAATTTGGGCATAGTATAAAGTCTGTAATCTTTACTAATAAACAATAAGCTTATAGCTATGGAAAATCAAAAAGAAGTATCTAATCAGCTTGTTGCACATGTGGGTGGCATCTTCATTCATTGCGAAAATCCCGGAAATATGGCAGAATGGTACAAGAATAATTTAGGTATTGAATACGAGTTTTACGAAGAATATGATGCTCGTTTTTGTTCATTCTTCTATCTGGATGAAAAAACAAAGCAAAAAGCCTACCTGGTTTTTTCGTACATGAAATCAAAGCACAAAATACCTAAAAACCGTTCGTTTACATTAAACCTGCGTGTTACCAACATGGATAAAACAATTTCTCATTTACAAGAAAATGGAATTGAAGTAAAAGGTCCTGAAGTGCATCCTGAAGGTAAATTTGCATGGATTACTGATCCGGAGGGTACTTCGATTGAATTGTGGGAAGATACAAAGCTTGAATGAGTTATATCAATGACAAATTCGTTTGAACATTAAAATCTTTGTCCCAAATAACAATATCGGCTTCTTTCCCTGGTTCGATGCTTCCCTTTTTATCTGAAAGGCCCATCAATGATAACGGGTTTAAAGTAACTGCTCTGACAGCTTCATCCAAACTAGCACCAGTATTCTTGATATATTTTTTAAAACACTCAGTCAGCAAAGTGTTTGATCCAACAAGTTCCTCTCTTTCACTATAAAAAACACCCTTCGAACTTGAATCAATTTTATTGCCCAAATAACTATAACTACCATACTTAAGCCCGGCAGCAACCACCGCATCAGAGATTAATACACATCTGTCGGGATTCGTGTTCTTATAACACATTGAAACAAGTGATGGGTCAACATGTATGTTGTCACTGATCAATTCATAAAAGCAATTTTTATCTATAAACGGTAGGGTAGCCAAACCCGGAGATTTATGATTTATTGAAGACATTGCATTAAAAAGATGGGTAATATTTCGTAGTTTAATCATCTTGTACTTAAAAACATCATTAAGGAGACAGTCTGAATGTCCAAATGAAACAACAACACCATTATCTAAGAGAAATTCGATAATTTTTTCTATGCCCTCCATTTCCGGAGCGATAGTCATAAACTTTAGAAGTCCTTGTGATTGATCATACAAAAACTTCATATAATCAAGATTAGGTTGTTTTATATATTTCTTTAATATCGCTCCTCTACGATTCATAGTTAAAAATGGACCTTCGACATATATTCCATGAATACTTTTTTTCAAATCACTACTTTCATTTATTTCTTCTGCAACTTTTTTTAAAAGAGCCGGATCACTTAGGATAGTGGGTACAAATGAATTAATCCCCTTACTTTTCAAAAAGCCATACATTTTACGAACTGGGTGGCCTTCCATTTCCAGGCTATACCCTCCACAACCATGAATATGCATATCCACAAAGCCAGGGGTTATATACCCTCCTTTTGCATCAATAACCTGATAATTAAGCTTATTAGGATTTTCATCTGTGATCGAGATAATTCTGTTATCAGAAATAATGATGTTATGGTTATTGAGTATTTTATCGGGTTGAATAATAATCCCGTTTTTGATAATAATTTTGTTCATGCCAGAAATTAAAAAAAAGTTTAAACTCTTTGAAAAATATATTGCGAATAATCTAGTGTCGTGTCATGTCTGAAATGACGGTTAAGTTGAAGTTATTTTGGTTTTTGACAAGGCAAAAAATCTGCGCATAGCAGCGTTCTGTAAACGATTTTTTAACGCGGTCAAAAATCAAAAGAACGACACTTGGGCTGTCAGAGCAGGCGTGACGCGACACTAGTAGTGCGTTCATAAAGTTTCGTTGAAAAACTCATCGGATGAATCTGTTGATATCGAGCATTTTAGTCATCCGATGAGTGACATGTTCATTCAAAAATGCACTACCAGGTGATAAAAACTTAACGTATTTACAAATATAAAATTATTCGCTGGCTCGATTCATATATCAAAAAGTTGTGTGCATTTCTTATTGAAGTTTTATAACAGCTTGTTTAATAATTAGATTTCATATATATTTACCAGCACAACACAGCACAGTAAACCTAAAATAGTTAAACCATGAAAAGACAACTACTCATTTTATTAGCAATTTTTACTTTTACAACTGGCTTCTCACAAAAAAACTATGTGCCAACCAAAGAAAATCTTGAAAACCGGGAATGGTTTCAGGATGCTAAGTTTGGACTCTTTGTTCACTGGGGTGTATACTCGGTTATGGCTGGTGGTGGTGATCACGGTATTGCCGAGTGGATCATGAACCAAAAGCAAATTCCCATTGACCAATATGAAAAGCTTCCTTCTTTTTTTAATCCGGTAGATTTTGACCCTATCGAATGGGTTGCAATGGTAAAAAAAGCAGGAATGAAGTACATAACTATCACCAGCAAACATCACGATGGCTTTGCAATGTACGATTCAAAAGTCAGTGATTACAACATCGTTGACCGTACCCCTTATGGCAAAGATGTATTGAAAATGCTAAAAGATGAGTGCGACAGGCAAGGCATTAAGCTTTTCTTTTACTATTCACAGCTTGACTGGCACCATCCGGATTATTATCCTCGGGGAAGAACAGGAAGAAACTACACAGGCCGCCCGCAAGAAGGTAACTGGGATAATTACATTGACTACATGAATGCGCAGCTTACTGAATTGCTGACTAACTATGGGGAAATCGGGGGTATTTGGTTTGACGGCATGTGGGACCAATGGGATGCCAACTGGAGATTGGATGAAACTTATTCATTGATTCACAAGCATCAGCCAGGAGCTTTGGTTGGAAGCAACCACCACAAAGCACCTTTCCCCGGCGAAGATTTTCAAATGTTTGAACGTGATTTGCCCGGTGAAAATACCATGGGGTTTAATCAAACCGGCTCAATCTCAGAATTGCCCCTGGAAATGTGTGAAACCATGAACGGGAGCTGGGGCTTCAACATCAAAGATGAAGGTTATAAATCAACTAAACGATTGATCCAAACGATGGTAAAATCGGCTGGTTACGGAGCAAACTTTCTGCTAAATACCGGACCCATGCCAAATGGCAAAATTCAACCTGAGAATGTTGATACATTGATGGTGATGGGGCAATGGCTTGAAAAATATGGAGAATCGGTTTACGGAACACGAAAAGGGCCCGTAAAACCGGCACATTGGGGAGCAACAACAAAAAAAGGGAACACGGTTTATCTTCATATCCTCGATCTAAAAGAAGAAAGCTTATTAATTCCAGAGTTTGATCAAAAAATCAAATCAGCAACATTCTTTGATGATAATTCAAAAGTGAAATTCAAGAAAACGGAATTTGGTACAATCTTTCAAATACCTTTTGACAAACGTCAAAAAATCGATACAATCATTAAGATTGTTATTTAAAGTTGTTTAAATAGTCTCGTTTTAAGAGGCTGTCCCCAAAAAATAAAATTCAAACCGCGAAGAACGCATAAAATTACGCAAAGAACACTAAGATTCTGATATAGAAAGGATTGAATCTTTGTGTCTTTTGCGGTTCCTTAAAATACTTAGTGGTTAAGTTAACTTTTGGGACAGCCTCTTTTTTGTGACTAAATTTTATAATGAAGTTGTCAAAAGTTAAATGATAATAGTATGCTATTAAATGGAATAATTGGTTTTTGACTCTCCCTCCCTGCCTGACGGTAGGCAGGTTCTCCCTCTCTTCTCGAAGCTACCCTTTATACACATCTTTTATTTGGTAATAACAATCCATTTTATCAAC
>JANQII010000007.1 GCA_028282195.1 Prolixibacteraceae bacterium | reverse complement strand
GAGGCTTCAGTTCTGTACACAACTATCTATAATAAATGATCTAATGAATAACCAATTATTCAATGACCAGTATCGAGCATCCAGCAACCAGTATCCAGTTAATGAGCATCCAGGTTCAAGGATCAAGAATCAAGTTCCCCGTATCCAGGATCATAAATTCAACAAAGTTACCCACCGGAAATATCAGGTGGTCCCTGGTAAAAATGCCAGGATAAAGGCCTATCTTTATATGAAACCCAAAAACGAATATCATGATTACAAAAAAAGTTCTATTCATTTATTCTGTATTGATTTTTTCATGTTCCTGTACCTCTCCTGTTCAAAAAATGAAAGCGGTTGAACCCAAGGGCGTTATTATGGCCTACTATGTTGCTGAAAAAGATTATCAGCCGGAAAAATTACCGCTTGATAAACTAACTCATATTATTTTTTCATTTACAGAAGTTTTAGATGGTGAAATGAAATTTAAGCATGAAAGCAGTTCTGAAAAACTTCATCAACTTGTTGCTCAAAAAGAAAATCACCCACATTTAAAAGTAATGATTGCTTGCGGTGGCTGGGGCGGTTGCGAGGGTTTTTCCGAAATGGCAGAAACAAAAGAGTCCCGCAAAAAATTTGTTGACAGTACGATTGATTTTATTGAAGAATATAAACTCGATGGAGTGGATATTGACTGGGAATATCCGGGATTGCCAGGGGCTGGTAATCCGCATGGGCCACAAGACACACCAAACTTTACTTCGCTAATGAAAGAGCTTCGGGAAGCAATGGATGAAACCGGTAAAAAGTTGACATTAACATTTGCTTCTGCCGGCTGGGAAAGGTACTACGACCATATTGAAACACTGGAAGTGATGAACTATGTGGATTTTATGAATATAATGACCTATGATTTTATTGGGGGAACTTCGCCTGTTACAGCACATCATACCAACCTGGGCTGGATAAAAAGGGAAGATTTGGAAGGAACTGCGTTGATGGATATGATCAGGAAATATCAGCAGAAGATGAAAGAAAAGGAAATGAACTGGAATCCAAGGTCTGCTGAGTACATCATTGATTATTGTATG
Source organism: Prolixibacteraceae bacterium (assembly GCA_028282195.1). GTDB lineage: Bacteria > Bacteroidota > Bacteroidia > Bacteroidales > Prolixibacteraceae > Sunxiuqinia. The sequence continues at coordinate 29,666 of JANQII010000007.1, read as the reverse complement.
AAGTTAGGAGTGAAACCTGGGCAAATCGTAATTGGAGGTGCTTTTTATGGTCGTGCCTGGAAAGGTGTTAATCCTGAGAATAATGGTTTATATCAGCCTAACAAAGGTGTTCATACAGGTTGGGTTGCCTATCAAAATATCAGGGAAAACTATGAAAACAAAAATGGATTTGTCCGATACTGGGATCCTGTAGCCAAAGCGCCTTACTTGTATAGTGCTACCGATAGTGTTTTTATTTCTTACGATGACACTGTTTCAGTTAAACTGAAAGCCAGGTATGCGATTGAAAGTAAGCTTGGTGGCATTATGTTCTGGCAATTAGGGAACGATACCAAAGAAGAAAATAGCTTGTTAGATGCAATTTATGATGAAATGACAAAATAAACTGATTTTACAAATATTGTTTTATTATAATCTATAAAACCACCTTCTTTGATGGAGGTCATGTTTAAACGGCTGTGCCTTGATTTTCATACAGGGAAATGTAAAATATCGAATAAGCCTGCCTGTCGGATTTCCTCCCGAAGGGACGGCAGACAGGGAATAAGAAATCAGAAACTTCTGTACTTCCAGCTTCTGGCTTCTGGCTTTTTTTATTTCTTATTTTGACTTTTTGTGTTGTTTTCCTTTTAAGTGCCCTATGGGTGCAAATCAAGTCCACCTTCTTTGAGGGTGGATATTTATTGCGCCTTGTTCAAGCAATGCGTTTTAGTTTAAATTGAAGTTTTGTCTGACTGTGATTTTATAGTAAATGACAAAAAGTCATTTTATCCTATTGGCATGCCCTTTGATATTTGCAGATCACCAAATTGATGTTAAACTTTAAATTAAAATAGTGATGCAAAAAGGTAAAATTGGCGTATCCAGTGACAATTTATTTCCAATTATTAAAAAGTTCCTGTATTCAGATCATGATATTTTTCTTCGTGAAATCGTTTCAAATGCAGTAGACGCAACACAAAAACTGAAGACGCTTGCAAGCAGGGGCGATACTTCGGTTTCTGTTGAAAATGCCAAAGTAAAAATAAGTCTCGATAAAGAAAACAAAACAATTACCGTTTCTGATAGCGGTATTGGAATGACTGCCGAAGAAATCGAGAAGTATATCAATCAGATTGCTTTTTCTGGGGCAAATGAATTTCTTGAAAAATATGAAAACGATGCCAATGCTATTATTGGGCATTTTGGTTTAGGATTTTACTCATCGTTTATGGTTTCCCATAAAGTTGAGATTATAACCAAATCTTATCAGGAAGGTACTAAAGCTGTAAAGTGGAGTTGTGATGGCAGCCCTGAATATTCTATTGACGAAGCAGAACGCGAAGGAGTTGGTACTGACATTATCATGTATATCAATGAAGAGTCAGAAGAATTTCTTGAAAAAGCAAGATTGTCGGAGATACTGAACAAATACTGTAAGTTCTTGCCTGTTCCTGTAGTTTTTGGTAAAAAAACTGAATGGAAAGACGGGAATGAAGTTGAAACAGAAGAAGATAATCAGATCAATGATATTGCACCAGCCTGGACGAAGAAGCCTGTTGATTTGAAAGATGAAGATTATTCCGGTTTTTATCGCCAACTGTATCCAATGGGTGAAGATCCTCTTTTCAATATTCACTTGAATGTAGATTACCCGTTCAACCTGACTGGTATTCTTTATTTCCCTAAATTGAAGAATACGATCGAGATTCAGAAAAACAAAATTCAACTTTACTGTAATCAGGTATTTGTAACTGATTCAGTTGAAGGTATTGTTCCTGAATTCCTGACCTTATTGCATGGTGTAATTGACTCTCCGGATATTCCGTTGAATGTTTCCCGTTCCTATTTACAAAGCGATTCAAACGTAAAGAAAATCAGTAACCACATTACTAAAAAGGTAGCTGACAGGCTTCATGAATTGTTTAAGGAAAGTCGCGAAGATTTTGAAAAGAAATGGGACGACTTAAAAATCTTCATAGAATACGGAATGCTTACCGATGAGAAGTTTGCAGAACGGGCAATGAATTTCTTCTTATTCAAGAATAGTGAAGGTAAGTATTTCACTTTTGAAGAATACGAAACATTGATTAAAGAAAATCAAACGAATAAAGAAAATAACCTGGTTTATCTTTATGCAAGTAATCTTGATGAGCAATATTCGTTTGTGCAAACCGCAAAAGATAAAGGCTATGATGTGCTTGTAATGGACGGTGTGCTAACAACTCCGTTATTGAATAAGTTTGAGCAGAAATATACAGACAAGCGATTTGTACGAGTTGACTCGGATATCGTTGAAAACCTTATTCAGAAGGAAGAAGAAGTTGAAGAACTAAGCTGGGATGAAAAAGATGAACTAAGTCCGGTATTCCAGGCAGTTTGCCCGGATGCAGGCGGGATCAATTATTTGGTTGACTTTAAAAATATGGGTGAAAGCTCTCAACCAATTGTGATTACCCGGAACGAGTTCATGCGCCGTATGAAAGACATGGGGCAGCTACAAGGTGGTGGAATGAATATGTACGGTGACTTGCCGGATAGTTTGAATTTGGTTGTTAACACAGGCCATCCTCTTGTTCAAAAAGTGTTGGAAGATAAAGACAGTACTTTGGGTGAAGAATTAAAATCTTTCAAAGAATCGCTGGACGCAAAGAATGCAGACCGTGAAGCTTTGGAAAAATTAAAAGAAGGCAAGAAGGAAGAAGAAATTCCGGCAGCAGAAAAAGAGCAGTTGGAAGATTTGAACAAAGAGATTGCAAGCATACAGCAAGATAAGCGCGAAAAGCTTCAGGATTATGGCAAAAACAATAAGCTGGCGAAGCAATTGGTAGACCTTGCTCTTTTAGCAAATGGAATGTTGAAAGGTGAAGCTCTGGATAAGTTTGTTCGTCGCAGCGTTGATTTAATCAAGTAAAAACACCTCTTTTTAGATATTTAAAGCACTCGTTTTACGGGTGCTTTTTTTGGGTGATGCGGTTTCCGAACCGCATATTATCCGGTAAATTGAATTTTAACGTGCAACTCATCGGATGACTAAAATACTCAATATCAGCAGAATCATCCGATGAGTTTTTAACGAAACTTTATGAACGCACTAGTGGTTCCCATAATCATGAGTTTTTTATGTTTTATTTTTTATAATATCCCAACGAATCATTTCTTTACGGTATAATTCCTGGGCTTGTTCAAGTTTTATTTCCTTAAATCGAAGTTTATCCCCCGGTTTCATTTGTGCCAGCTTTGGAATATCAGCCTGAATTACATTGGCAATTTTGGTGTAGCCACCTATCGTTTGCCTGTCAGCCATCATAATAATTGGCTGCCCATCGCCAGGTATTTGTATTGAACCGGGAGGGATGCCTGATGAAATAATATCAGCATTGTTTAAATGCTCTATCGGCTTACCGGATAAGCGATAACCCATTCTGTCGCTCATAGGTGAGATTGTGTATTCTTCAGTTAGGAAAGTTTTAATGCCATTTGCTGAAAAACGGGAAACTTCAGTTCCTGGTAAGATTCTTACGGTAAGATTCCTGGAAAAGGTAGGTAGCAATTCTTCAGGAGCTTTTTTAATACCTGCTTCTTTTACATGGTTATTGAAATTTATTTCATCATCAGCTTCAAGTTTTCTACCCTTAAATCCACCAAGTTTGCCTCTTAAATAGGTTGATTTGCTGTTCATCATTATGGGAACATCAATACCACCTGAGAAAGCAATATAAAATCGTAGACCTTGTTGAATTTGACCGAAACTCAAAACATCACTTTTTTCGATTTTCAAAGTTGTATTTTGTGTAGCGGGTTTGTTATTAATGAATACTGGAATAATTGCACCGGTGACAGCTATATCGCATGAGGCCTCAAATTTTATTTCAGGACCAACAAAAGTGCATTCCAGGCAAGCTTCTTTAGTTGGATTGTTTACCAGCCAGTTGGCAAGTTTTATTGAATGAGTATCCATTGCCCCGGCAACAGGCATCCCTAAATGTTGAAAACCCCATCTTCCCAAATCCTGCACAGTAGTTAGTGCTCCTGCCTGTATGATTGTTGCCTTACCCATTAACTGATTTTTATTTGAAAAGTACCTTTGTCAATGAGTTCCTGAATCTTCTTAAACTCATTTTCATTAACAGAAACAAAACGAATGCGGTCGCCTGCTCGTAAAAGAACAGGTGAAGTATTATCAGGATCGAAAAGTTTCACAGGTGTTTTCCCGATAAGCTGCCACCCGCCGGGACTCTCAATTGGGTAGATTCCTGTTTGGCTTCCTGCAATCCCAACTGAGCCGGTAGGAATGATGGTGCGGGGTTTTTCCTTGCGAGGCGTCGCAATACGTTTATCCATACCTCCCAGGTAACTAAAGCCGGGTGTAAAACCAAGCATATAAACAAGGTAATTTGATGATGTGTGGATTTCAACAACTTGCCCGGGTGATAATTTATTATGCGCTGCAACAATGTCCAGATCTTCTCCATAAATGCCTCCGTAGCAAACAGGAATTTCTATCAGCCTGGCTTTATCATCCAATTGAACTTCCATGCTTTTTTCAGCAGCTTTAAGCTTGATTAAAACTTCTTTGTAAGAAAAAATCAGAGGGTTGTAATAAACCAGTAAGTCAGCATAGGAAGGAACAAGATCGGTAACACCTTTCATTAATTCCTTATTGGCTTTAATTGCATTTAGGTAAGCAATAATTTGTTGGTGGATTTCTTCAGAAATTTCATTCCCAAATTTTATAAGAAAAGCTGTTTCTCCGGCAGGTATGTGTTTAAATTGGTTCATTTGTATAATCAAATTAAAGGTTCAAAACTACATTTCCATTATATAAACCTTTTATATTCGCATGGTTGGAAGAGGGAAGCCGGAAGTCAGAAGTTTATTTGTCAATTTCCTTCCAGCTTCAAACTTCCAGCTTCTAACTTCCATCCCTGGTTGGATCGTTTATGTTGTGAATAAAATTCATTTATAAAATAAACCCGGGAAATTTCAATCTTAAATCGCTTAATTTACTTTGATACCATTTCCAATTAGAAAATTATACAGGGATTTTGCCATTTCAACAGCAGAAGGGTTATCTCCATGTATGCAGATTGTTTCAGCTTTAATATCAATCAATTCTTCATTATTAGCTGCAACTTTACCTTCTGTTACCATTTGAAGGACTCTCTTTTTGCTCTCTTCAGGATCATGAATAACTGCTCCTGCCTGTGACCTCGGGACTAAACTGCCATTGGGAAAATATGCCCGGTCAGCAAAGACTTCACGAATTGTTGCAAGATTATGCTCTTTGGCTATATCATGGATTTGTGAACCAGCTAATGCAACTAATTTTAAAGAAGGGTCAATTTGAATGACAGATTCTACAATTGCCTGTGCAATATCTGAATTGTCAACAGCATCGTTGTACAAAGCGCCATGGGGTTTTACATGATGAAGCTTGCCACCTAACGATTCCGTTATTCCTTTTAATGCAGCTACTTGATAAACCATCATTGATTTTATTTCCTGGGCAGGCATTTTCAAGCTTCTTCTGCCAAAACCTTGCAAATCAGGGTAACCAGGGTGAGCTCCGATTTTTACATTGTTCTGAAGCGCAAGCTGAACTGTCTTCTCAATAACCATTGGGTCGCCGGCATGAAAGCCGCATGCAATATTAGCCGATGAGATATAGGGCATAAGTAAGGCATCGTTTCCAATGGTGTAATTGCCAAAGCTTTCGCCTAAATCACAATTAATATCAATGTGCATCATTTTTTAATTGTTTAACACGATTGTCCGGTAAAAATATGAAATTTTGCAATGTTGCAGGAAAATGAAGTAAGCAATGGATGTCATCTTTCCTGAAAATGACACCCCTGTACAAATTTAACCCTGCACTACCGGTCCGTGGGAGAACCTGTTATATACCCCCATTTGCTTGTACCACACGTAGGAAAACCTATCCTGCATGTAGGAACTGTCGACCCTTATGTAGTAGCGTATGCTATGTTTGCAGGAACACTTACCATAAGTGTAGGGACATATGGCCCACCTGTAGGAATACATCACCCATGTGTAGGAACGCATGACCCGCCTGTAGGGATACACCACCCACGTGTAGGAACGCATGACCCACCTGTAGGGATACACCACCCACGTGTAGGAACGTATGACCCACCTGTAGGGATGCATCACCCACGTGTAGGAACGTATGACCCGCCTGTAGGGATGCTTGCCGGATAAGTAGGAGAGCTGCCCTGAAATAGCTTTTACGTTATTATACCTGTTGCCAGCAAAATACTTCTTGTTCCAAGTAAAACCATGACCAGAACTACAATAAAACTCAAAATATTCTGAAAAATCTTATTGGTATGTTCTCCCAAAACTCTTCGGCTATTCATAATTACCAAAAGATAAATTGCAATTACCGGTAAAAGTATGCCATTGGTTATTTGTGCAAAAACAATTGCTTGAATGGGCTTGAAGCCAATTGTTGAGAAAAGAACGCCAATAAAAAGTATGATCATCCATACCGTGCGAAATTTCCATGATTTTAGGTTTACTTTCCAGTTAAGCATGCCGGCTGTTGCATAGGCTGCAGCCAAAGGTGCGGTAATTGCCGAAGTGATACCTGCAGCAAAAAGTCCCAAAGACATCGAAATTCCCGCCCAGCTGCCTAAAAGTGGTTCCAGTTGCACCGCTAAACCGGATGCTCCTTTAATTTCAGTTCCTGGGCCAAAGAAAGCGGCAGCAGAGCTAACTACTACAGAAACAGAGATAATCCCACCCAATATCATAGATAGTATTAAATCGATCCGTGCAGTTTTTAGTGCATCGGCAGACTTCCATTTTTCCTGAACGATTGAAGCATGCAGAAACAAATTATAGGGTACTACTGTCGTTCCAATCAAACCTACTAATATTAATAAGCCTCCCTTTGGAATAGTTGGGATTACCAAGCCTTTTAACATGGGTAATAGTTCAGGTCCAATCATTATCGCTGTTGAAAGAAAAGAAACACCCATAAGTACGACCAATCCCGTGAGAATCTTTTCTAAAGCTTTATAACTGCCGGTTATTAATACAACAAAAGCAAGCAGGCCAATTACAATTCCCCAGGGGCGAATTTCACCCCAAAGCGTATTGATAGATGTTATTTTACTTGTATGTTCAACGCCGAGGGTAGCTCCCAGTATGTTGCCGGTTTCATAAGCTGCATTGCCAATTACAATTGCTGATAAGACCAAAAATATTGCCAGGGCCCGACTTAGTTTACTTGTGAATTGTTTGTTTAAAGCTTCGCCAAGCCCCATTCTTGAAACTATTCCAAGTCTTGCCGTCATTTCCTGTAAAACAATGGTTGCAAAAACTGAAAAAAGTAATCCCCATAATAAAGCATAACCAAATCGGGCACCAGCGAGGGTGCATGTTGTAATGGTACCGGGACCAATAAAGGCAGCAGCAATCAAAATACCAGGCCCCATTGAACGTAGTCTCTGTAAAAATGACATGAGCAATTGCTTAAAAAATATTTCTGAAAATACACAAATTAAGGCTGACTGGAAAGTGAATGGGAATTACTCTTTTTGATACTTTTATGAAATTATCACTACTGACCGGGTAAAATAGATTGAAACCGCTATGCTTCTTTATTAGTCTAATCTCGGGTCAGTTCATAATTAGGGTGGGTTACTGTCAGCTTTCTTTGTGGAAGTTTCGGGTTGCGGGTTTCGGGTTACTGGAGACTGTGACCGAGACTGGAAACGGGTTTTTGAAGCAACAGCTTGTAAGCTTCAAAGAATAAGCACTGGGGCAATATTCAAAAAACAAATCCCAAATCCCAAAATCAAGAACCAACCATCGGGACACAATTGCCAATGACCAATTATCCGGCAACGGGTATCCGGCATCAAGTATCGAGAACCTGAAATCATATCCCGTAGGGATTAAATAGTTGTAGCAACGGGATATGTGACAAGAAACCAAGTGAATTCAATGGGGTGTCCGAAGTATTGAACATTTCATTCGCCGCATGGAAAACGTTTTTTAAACCAATAACCAATAACCAATATCCAATAATCAAATCCCAAAATCCAACCATTGAGGACACAATTGCTAATGACCAATTATCCAGTATCCAGTAATCCATCAAGAATCAAGGATCGAGAATCAAGAATCAAATTTCCCATTTACTTTAAACAACTTCAATTTGTGAGGGTAAACTTTTTAACTTTGCACCTAAAATTTAAAAACTAACTTTATGGACTTCCTTTTTGAACATCGTTCTATTCGAAAATATAAATCTACCCCGATAGATAATAACTTATTGAATAAGATCCTTGAAGCAGGAACCAGAGCTTCGAATACGGGCAATATGCAGCTTTATAGTGTTGTAGTTACAAAAGATATAGAAAACAGAAAAAAACTTGCTCCGTTTCATTTTAATCAGTCTATGGTTACAGAGGCACCGGTGTTATTAACCATTTGTGCCGATGTAAACCGTTTTAACCGTTGGTGCGGGCTTAAAAATGCAGATGCCGGCTATGATAATTTAATCTGGCTGGTTAATGCGATTGTTGATGCGATGTTGTTTGCCCAGAATATTTGTGTAGCTGCAGAAACCCAGGGATTGGGCATCTGTTATCTGGGAACCACTCTTTATAATGCTAACGAGTTTATTGATGCTTTAAACTTACCCAAAGGTGTCGTACCCATTACTGCCATTAGCATGGGCTATCCTGATCAAAATCCTCCTTTAACCGATCGTTTACCACGGGAAGCGATTGTTCATGATGAAACATATAGAGAAGAATCAGACGATGAAATTCTGGCTTATTTTAAAGAGAAAGAAGAATTGGAAAGCTCTAAGCAATTTGTGGCCGAAAATGACAAAGAGAATTTAGCGCAAGTTTTTACAGATGTCAGGTACAAAAAGGCTGACAATCTTTTCTTCTCCGATAAACTCCGAAAGACTTTGAGAGAGCAAGGTTTTGATTTCTGAACGGGTGTGGAAGTCCCGATGCCAACCGGTGCTTCATTTTTTTAACTAGCGAACTTTGCGAAAAAACCTTAGCGTTCCTGGCGGTTAAAACTTTGCGCACTTTACAGTTAAATATAAAACTCACGTTAACCTGGCGAACTTCGCGGTAAAACCTTTGCGTTCTTCGCGGTTAATAAACCGATGAAAACGAATGAAATAAACAAAACCGCAAAGGGGCATAAGAATCCGCCAAGGCGCGAACAGGTATCCCTACAAATAGTACCATAAATCCTTTAGAGATATTCCCGATAGCTACAATCTAAAGCTTACGTTAATCTATTTGATTAATCGCTTGTCGATAACTTCAAGAAAAGCCTGGCGGTAATTATTGCCTATGGGGATTTTTTGGTTGCCGATTTCAACCATGTTTCCCATTAAAGCAATTATTTTGTCGAAACGGATGATAAACGATTTATGCACACGGTAAAAATCAGATGAAGGAAGGAGTTCCTCCATTTTTTTCATGGAAAGGTTCGTGACATGGTGCTGGTCATTAAGGTGAATTTTGATATAATCCCCTAAGCCTTCAATGATGTAGATCTCGTCAAAGCCAATCCTGATCGTTTTTTTGTTTGACTTAATGAAAATGTATTCATCATCATTTGGGTTGCCAGAGAAAGTGTTTAAAAGGGCTAATTGCTCTTCAGCTTTCTGAATTGCTTTATAAAAACGTTCAAATGCAAAAGGCTTTTTAAGATAGTCAAGTATGTTCAGTTCAAAAGCTTCTAAAGCATAATCGGTATAAGCGGTAGTAAGGATCACCAATGGGGCTTTAGAAAGATTTTTAAGAAAATCAATACCTGACAGGCGTGGCATATTTACATCGAGGAACATTACATCAATGTCTTGTTCTTTTAACAGGGCGCCTGCCTCCATGGCATTATTACATGAGCCAATAATCTCCAGCTTGGGAATGTCTTTAGCGTACTGATTGATGACCTGCTGGGCAAGGGGTTCATCATCAACGATTATAGCGCGAATTTTTGTCATTTATCCTTGAGCTTCAGTTTTAAATCTACTTTAAATATATTTTCTTTTTTTATGATATCCAGTTTATATTCATTCTTTTTATAAAGATATTCCAGTCTTTTTTGAGCATTCTTTAAACCAATTCCATGTGCATTATTGGTTTTATTCTTGTCAGGAATACCTTCCTCGTAGCTGTTTTCAACCTTAAAATGCAGTTTTTCTTCTTCTATTTCGATAGTTATATGTATAAACGATTCTTCATTGCTATAACATCCATGTTTAAATGCATTGTCAATAAAAGGTTCAAATATTAAAGGGATTATTAGTTTGTTATTTACAGAACCGTTTATTTTAAATCGAATGTCAACCTTGTCGGTTAATCGAATACGTTGTAACTCAATAAAATTTTCGATAAACTCAATTTCCTTTTTTAGCGGAATAAAATTCTCCCTGGACTCATAAAGTACATGTCGCATTAAATCCGATAACTTCAAAATCATAACAGGGGCCTGCTTTGAGTTGACAATGGATAACGAGTAAATATTATTCAGGCAATTAAAAAGAAAGTGAGGATTGATTTGTGATTTTAAGGTATTTAGCTCAGCTTCAAGTTTCTCTCGTTCTACTTTGTTGTACCTTAATGTAATATCCTGTAGCTTAAGCCAATCGGTGACAAACTTAGCCAATGAAGTAATCGCAACATAAATGCCGGCTGTAAAAAAGAATGATGAAAATAAGCTTCGGCTAAATTCCAGTTCAATTACAACAAACAGCAAGGCTTGGATGACCAATGCTGAAACTGCCATGGTCATCAATAACCAAAAGGTATAAAAGATGTAGTCTTTTGTTTTTAGGAATTTTGGAATAAGTACCAATAGGTTAACGTACACTGCTATGGCAAATCCAAAATTTGAGATGAATGCACGAAGTAAACTTTGGCTTGAGAAAAAAACTTTTGATTCAGAAACTACATACATTGTAACTAAAGCAAATGTAAGGCAGCATATCCAAAATATTATATGTCCGATAATTTTAAAGAGCCGATAATTTTTTCTCCATTGCATTAAATACGGTCTTTGCGTTTTATAAGTTTTTGATAATAGTATTTAAGTGGATTCGTGTATTTCAGTTGTTTCCAGGGACGACTACTGTGTGGTTTGTGTACAACAAGCAGTTTAGTCAACAAATAATTATTAAAACCTAAGGCTTTCGATTTTCTTGAAATAAAAACATCATACCAGTCTTTAGTATCTGAAAGTTCCTTGAAAGAAAAACTTTTAAGAAGATCAACCGTTAAAAGCGTACAACAAAAACTCAGGCTATGGTTAGTGCTGATGATTTCTCTTTTTTCATTTCTGAAATTAAGGTACGGGAAGTTCACCTTCCCAAAAACATCTACCGTAATAGCACCGATCATACCTGCTTTATCCAACTCGTTGCTGGCTTGCAGCATTTTGTTTAATGTATCGGGCTTTACCAAAACATCTGATTCAACAATAACAAGAGGCAGGTTTTGAGCAATAGCATCTTCCTGGGCTTTTTGAAGAACTAACTTGTAATTTGGAGAAGGTGTGTCCGTAACATCTTCAAGATGAATTAAGTCAAAACCAAACTTATTTTGATTTTCTTCTAAAGCTGATTTTGTTTCAGCATTACTGAAATCATTATATATCATGTGCCTGTGATCACCTTCAGCTTTATGAATGCATTCGATGGTTTGTAAGGTCGTTTCAATCGAATTTTTTACAGGCGTTATGACAATAGTATCATGCATATTGCACAGGATTAAATGTTAGCTTGAACTGTTCAGCAATTCTTTTTAAATCTTCAATAACTGGTTCGGACAAAGGTACACCTTCTTTTTGACGTTTTATGGTTAATTCCCTTTCGGGATCACCTGGGATTAAAATTTTATTTTCAGGATTAATGTTTTCAGCTTTTCTGAAAGTTTGTATCCAGTTGTCCATATGCTCTTTAAATTCATCGGCTGGGCGAAAGGCGTCAATACGCATGGCACCTAAAAAATGCCCAATGCCATCACCAACCGGATTTTCAGGAGGATCCAGAAATGCAACAAACGGAGGTACCCACGGACCATAGTTTGCGCCGGAAAGAACAGCTGTGAATATATCAACCATTGCTCCCAGGCAATATCCTTTGTGCCCGCCATGTAATCTGTCACCGCCCAAGGGAAGCATTGCTCCCCCATTTTTCAGAACGAAAGCATCAGTCGTTTCATGGCCATTTTTATCTTGCGCCCAACCAGGAGGGGCATCTTTCCCTTGTCGCTGAAGAACCTCCAGTTTGCCATTAGCTACAGTCGTGGTGGCCATATCAATTACCAAAGGCGGCTCGTTCTTTGCAGGAAAAGTAACAGATATTGGGTTGGTCCCTAAAAACCGGCTCTTCGAAAATGTTGGGGCAACAAGTGGACTGGCATTGGTCATTGAAATTCCAATCATATCTTCTTCAAGGGCCATCATAGAGTGAAAAGCAGCAATTCCGTAATGATTTGAGTTTTTCACAGCTACCCAACCTGTTCCGGCTTGTCTGGCTTTTTCAATAGCAATTTTCATTGCTTTTGGGGCAGTTACCAATCCAAGTCCAAGATCACCATCCAGTACAGCAGTTGAAGGTGTCTCATGCACAATCTTCATAGTTGGACTGGCGTTTAACCTTTTCTTCTCCCATAGGCGAATGTAGCCACCAAGTCTAGCTACCCCGTGCGAATCAACTCCACGGAGATCAGCCCGGTTTAAACAATCAGCGGCAGTTTCTGCTTCATCTGCAGGGCATCCCATCTTTTCAAACACTGCCTGCGTAAAATCTTTTAAATAGGTCGGGTCAACTAATAATGTCATAATTTTTCAAATTCCAAATTCCAAATTCCAAACTCTAAATCACTAAATCTAGTCGTCTAGCTTCTAACTCCCAGCTTCCAGCTTCCAACTTCTGGCTTCTGACTTCCAACTTCCAGCTCCCAGCTTTCTTACTCCTTATGAAAGTCTCTTGCTGTTGCCTGTGCTGTTGGCATAATCAGTAAATCATTTATAGTAACATGGGCTGGCCTTGAAATCACAAAGTAAATGCTTTCTGCAATATCCCTGGCTTGCAAAGGGCTAAATCCTTCATAAACTTTATCTGCTTTTTCCTGATCGCCTTTAAAACGAACCAATGAAAATTCAGTATCGACAGCGCCGGGGCTTACAGTGCTTACTTTAATATTGTGTGGTGCCAGTTCAATACGCATTGCCTTGCTAATGGCTTCAACGGCATGCTTTGTACCACAGTATACAGAACCGTTTGGATAAGATTCTTTGCCGGCAATCGATGAAATATTAACGATATGCCCTTGCTTTTTCTCAATCATCCAGCCACTTATTATTCTTGTAATGTAAAGAAGTCCTTTTATGTTCGTGTCAATCATGGCTTCCCAATCACTTACATCAGCCTGGCTTATAGTTGCCAATCCTGCAGCAAGTCCAGCGTTGTTAACCAAAACATCAATTGTTTTCCATTCAGCCGGTAAGCTTTCTAAAGCTTTATCTGTTTCTTTTTTTGATTGAATGTCAAAAGCCAACGTAAAAACCTTACAGTTCCCCGGTTGAAGTTCTTTGCGAATACCCTCCAGCCTTTCTTTTCTTCTTCCGGTAAGGATTAAATTAAAATTGTGTTGTGAAAGTACCCTTGCAGTTTCTAGTCCTATTCCTGCTGTAGCACCTGTAATAATAGCTGTTTTGTTCATGGCCTTCTTATGGTTGCAAAATCGTTTGTCATTAAAATCTCCATTTTCTTATGGAAAAATCAACTACTTGACTATTTTTGTTTTTACATTTTCTATGAAACTTTAGCATATGGCCGAACTAATTCAAAATAAAGAATCTTCTTTAATCGACCAGATTGAAGAACCCAAAGATATGAATGATATCGTTTTTAACCTAATGGTGGACCCGAACCTGGATCCGGTAAATTATTTTAATGATTTTAGTGAAGAAGGGTTTGATGTTGAAAGGATGTCAGATGAAGGAAATGAAGAGACCGGGATTTTTACTTCAGCAAATGGCGAGATGATGGCTATGACCACGCATGCGTTTCATCATCATTTAGAGAATGACCCTCAAACAGCTACTGAAATTTTAATTAGTCGTGGGGCACGCCGTATGATTTGCCAGGGAGCAAAGCCAGAGGCTGTAAGTGCTTTCCTTTATCACCTAAATGTTGCTAATCCGAATGGTCAGTTTATTGCATCGGGTGCAAAAAAAGGCCTGGAAAATGCTTCTGAAAAGTTTGGGCTGAATGTAAGTGAACGTAAAATCAGGTTTGACTATTTCTCCGGTCATGGTAAAAAGTCTCCGACGATCATCATAAGTATGATGGGGAGAATTCCTAACAGAAATAAAATCATTACGCATAAGCTTAAGAATAAAGGCAATAACATTTTTGTTATTGGAAAATCATATAATGATATCAATTCATCTGAGTATTTGGAGTTTTATCATGAGATTAAAAAGTCCCCACTTCCCGTATTTAATATTGAAGTTGAAGCTTATCTGCATGATGTAGTGCGCCAGTTAATTGATAAAAGCCTTATTACTTCTGCAAGCCCGATTGGAAAAGGAGGACTTTTCTTTTCATTGTTGCGTGCCGGAATGCCGGTTGGACTAGGTTTTGATATTACCACTGATGCCGAGATTCGCAAAGATGCATTCTTGTTTGGCGAAGCAATGGGACGACTTATAGTCGGTGTACCAAAAGAAAAGGAAGATGATTTTGTGGATTATATGCAAACTACCAAGTTGCCTTTCTTCACTCTTGGACACGTTACAAAAGGTGAGATTCGCATTGATGATGAATCGTTTGGTTATATTGACAAAATGATACCTAACGCTTAATGGAAGTTACTCCGTATCAGGGTTCCTCAAATAATAAGAAAGAGCAGGTCGAACAGATGTTTGACAATATTGCTCATAAATATGACTTCCTCAATCACTTTCTGAGTTTAGGGATTGACAAACTTTGGCGAAAGAAAGCAGTTCGTCTTTTGAAGAACTACCAACCCAAAAGTATTTTGGATGTAGCAACAGGAACAGGTGATTTTGCAATTGCAGCCCGAAAAACAAATGCTGAAAAGATTGTCGGTTTTGATCTTTCAGAGAAGATGATTCGGGTAGGGGAGCAAAAAGTGAAACGCTTTAAACTAGATCACTTGATTCAATTTCAAAAAGGCGATTCAGAGAACATGCCTTTCGGGGATGAATCATTTGATGCGATTACTGTGGCTTTTGGGGTTCGAAACTTTGAAAATCTCGAAATTGGGCTCGATGAGTTTTTTCGAGTACTTAAACCGGGTGGGGTAGCTGTAATCCTGGAGTTTTCCAAACCAAAGTACTTTCCGTTTAAACAGTTGTATAAGTTTTATTTCTTTAAGATTTTACCTTTTATAGGTGGACTGGTTTCAAAAGATACTTCGGCTTACAGTTACTTGCCAGAGTCGGTTATGGCCTTTCCTGATGATCATGATTTTTTGAGTATTTTGATTGAAAGGGGCTTCGATACAGCTATTCAGAAAAGACAAACTTTTGGGATCGCTACCATTTACCTCGCTGTGAAATAGAATGAGTTTTGGGTTTCGGGTTTCGGGTTTTTAAAGTGTTGCTTTATTGGAAATCATAACTCGCAATGACCGAACTGCTACTGAATACCCCACAAATAACACGTCATCCCGGCGCAAGCCGGGATCTGTTTTGATTTTCTGTTACTCTAACTTCCGACTTTTATTTTTTCAGCATTATAAACAAGCAATGGTTAATTCCAAATTCCAGTTCTAGTCTCAGTTTTCATTAACCTGCCATCCGGTCACCATTCTCCCGTAACCCGTAACGCAACCGTTTTCAGGCTCAATCTTCGTTATCTGTTTTCTGCTATATCCGGCATCAGGTATCCCGGTATCTAGCATCCAATGACATTCCTTTCACAATTATGGCTCAGTTCAACTTTCTGGTTGGTTAAGTTTGTCTTGGATTTCAGTTTTTTTGATTTTAGTGATCCTTGCTCGTAGATGCCGGATGGCTTGATCTAAAATTTACATTCAGAATCACATAGAGGAATTGATTTTTTTCGGGATTAACCAGGCATTTGAGAGAAAGGGCAGGGAGAGCCCGTCAAAATGCCGAGCCGGAGTTGGAGGGAGCGGTTTTTGGCGGGTATCCGGGGGCGTGTGCCGGAAAGAAAAAACCGTGAGGCGGGAAGAAGGATCATTTTGACAAGATTTTTGCATACTTTTCATCAATTGGAAAAGTATGGGCCCATCTGGCTTGAAGATAAGGATAGGAGAATAGCTAAGACATTTCGAACTGGGCTATCCTACCAATCGCAAATTTGAAGTGATCCACAATAATCTAATAAAATTAAAGTAGTCGGGAAGGTTCGCAAACAATATTTTCTTAATATTGTGGTTTTGATAATGGGATTAAATTAATAGATACGAGTGAAAAGGCTATTTGGCTTTATAATATTGCTTCTAATTTTTGTTACTGGCTTTGCACAGCGCGAAAAAGTAAAAAACCTGACAACCTTTGATGATAAAAGGTTGCACTTTGGTTTTACTATTGGTGTCAATACACTGGATTATGAGTTTGACCACTGGCCTAATATGAGAGATAACCCAGCTTTTAATCCAGCTCCGGGGGAGTCAAATGCGCCAGTTGCCGATCAATTTACGGCAAGTGGTGAAATCCCAATTGAGCGATCAGACGAACTTCGTACTGATATAAATACCTTGGTTCCGGGTTTAACAGTAGCTATTGTAACCAATTTGCGCTTGGGTGAATACTTTGATCTTCGATTTCTACCCGGTTTATCATTTGGAGAGAGAAGACTGGTTTATAATGTGCCAATTTTCGATGAGACTTCTGTTCCACTTGAATATTACTCCATCAAATCTACCTATATTGATTTGCCATTGTTGTTCAAATACAAATCCAGCCGTTTAAATAATCAACGCCCTTATTTAATTGCCGGTCCTGCGTTTAGGGTTGATATTTCTAAAACAGGAAAAGAAGATTTGGTAAAAGTGAAAAGGGGTGGCTTTTATCTGGAAGGGGGAGTAGGCTGGGATACCTATCTTAGGTTCTTTAAACTTTCCATTGAATTAAAAGCGAGTTTAGGAATTGGAAATAAACTGAATGAACCGGGAGATGTTCAACGCCCGTATTACTCACAGGCAATAAAAAGCCTGAAATCAAATGTATTTACCCTTAGTTTTCATTTTGAATAATCTTGAAGAAGGATCTGAATATATCATTGACACCCAGGCAGGCGTCAGATGAAGCATTATTTCGTCCTGTAGTTTTGGCAAAACTTGGGGTGAAGGATGAAGATGTTACCGCAATAGTGGTTCGGCGAAAATCGGTTGATGCCCGGCAAAGGCAGATTAAAATTAATATGGCTGTTAGCGTTTATGTGGGGGAACAGCCTGCAATCAATAACAAAACGTATAATTACCCTTCAGTAGAAAATAAACGACCAGTTGGAATTATTGGTGCTGGCCCGGCCGGTTTATTTGCGGCATTAAGGCTGATCGAACTTGGGTATAAACCCGTTGTTTTTGAGCGGGGAAAAAATGTAAGTGACCGTAAACGCGACATTGCTAAGATTCACCGGGAACACCTGGTTGATCCTGATTCAAATTATGGGTTTGGAGAAGGGGGTGCCGGTACTTTTTCGGATGGTAAATTATATACCCGTTCTAAAAAGCGTGGAAGTGTACAGAAGATTTTGGAGGTCCTGGTTCAGTTTGGGGCTGATCCTGAGATTTTGATTGATGCCCATCCTCACATTGGAACCGATAAGTTGCCTCGTGTAATTGCAAATATTCGCGGTCAGATTATTGCTTCAGGGGGCGAAGTCCATTTCAATAGCCGCGTGGCTGATTTAATCATTAAAGACAATGAATGCAAAGGCCTAAGCTTGGATAACGGCGATAAGTTTGACTTTGATGCGCTGATTTTAGCAACCGGCCATTCTGCACGGGATATTTATGAGATGCTGTATCGAAACGGTGTAAACCTGGAGGCAAAAACTTTTGCTATGGGTGTTCGGGTTGAACACCCGCAAGCATTGATTGATTCCATTCAATATCATCAACCAAACAGGGGGCCGTACTTGCCGGCTGCTACTTATTCATTCGTTGAGCAGGTGAATGACCGGGGGGTATATTCATTTTGCATGTGCCCGGGAGGTTTTATTGTACCTGCAGCAACTGCCCCGGGGGAGCTGGTTGTTAATGGCATGTCCCCATCAAAGCGGAATTCCCCTTTTGCAAATTCAGGTTTAGTGGTTGAAGTACGGCCTGAAGATTTACGGGAATACCAGGGGCATGGTGTTTTTGCCGGACTGGAATTTCAAAAGCATGTTGAACACTTGTGTTTTATGATGAACGGAAATACGCAGTTTGCACCAGCACAGCGAATTGCTGATTTTGTAAATAGCCGTAAATCACAGAATCTTCCGGATTCATCCTATCGTCCTGGCTTAGTCGAATCTTCTTTACACGCGAAGTTACCTAAACGAATATCTAGCCGCTTGCAACAGGGAATTATTCAAATTGATCGTAAGGTTAAAGGCTTTCTTTCAAATGAAGCGGTTGCAGTTGGAGTAGAATCCCGTACTTCATCACCGGTTAGGATACCGCGGGATTGTGAAAGTTTGCAACATATTCGAATAAAAGGTTTATATCCATGCGGGGAGGGAGCTGGTTATGCCGGTGGAATTGCCTCTTCGGCTATCGATGGTGAACGTTGCGCTGATGCAATTGCAAGGAAGCTTTAATTCCCAAATTCCAATCCCGAATTCTCGGAACAAATTCCAAAGAGTTTCTTTGCGAAATCTTTGTGGTTAAGGAAATGAATGATCAATAATGAATGATCAATAATCAATATATATACGCAACCATTCTTTATTCTCATCTGTCTCTTTTATGTGTCAAATTTTATAATGATGAGAAATCTGTATTTCCTTTTTGCTTTTTGTTTGTTTTGTGCAGTGTCCTGCAATAACGATGATGATACATTAGAACTGGCTGATGCTGCAGAACTTGAAATTACCAGTGGTTTTATCTGCGGATGGTGTGCAGGTGCAGATTCGATTGTAATTGTACGGGACCAATATGCCTATGTTAAGTTTGATCCTTGTAGCGATGAAGCTTTTCATCCACGGGAATTTGGGGATGTTACTACAGACCAATGGAATGAACTAATTCAGTTACTCGATTTTAATACTTTCAAATCAATTAATCGTAATACTTGCAATATTTGTGTCGATGGATGTGATTATTGGGTGAAAGTCAGCCAGGATGGTGAGATTCATAAAATTACTTTTGGGCAAAGTAAAGCTGACACGATAGCATTGGAGCCAATTATGCCTTTTATTGAAAAGTTGGATTTGTTGAAAGCTCAACTTATCAAATAGAAAAATTCAAGGATTACTCTCTTCTTTTAAATTCAGAACAACAAATTGCAGTGGCTGTTGCAACATTTAACGATTCCGAACCTTTATTGCTGTTTGCAAAAGAAGGAATATGAATTTTATGGGCGATTTCTTTCTCAATTTCAGCAGATATTCCATTGCCTTCATTTCCCATTACTAAAATCCCACTTGAAGGCAGTTTGGTTTGATAAATATTTTCACCTTCTAAAAAAGTTCCAAAAACCGGGATGTTAGATTTGTTGGCTTTAGAAATTGATTCAGCTAAATTGGTATATCTCAAGTTGATTCTAAAGATGGCCCCCATGCTGGCTTGAATAACTTTAGGGTTGAAGCAGTCGACTGTATTTTCTGAACACAAAATATGCCCGATGCCAAACCAGTCAGCAATTCGTATGATAGTTCCTAAGTTTCCGGGGTCTTGAATGAAATCCAATGCTAATGTAAATTTATTTTTGATGTCATCAATTTGAACAGTTTGCTTAGGCATTTTTATCACGGCCAAAGCCTGCTGGGGATTTTGCAATAAACTTGCCTTTTTGATTTCATCACCGGAACATTCTATCAGCTCAAAATCATGTTCATTTTTGAATAGGGTCTCCTGAATGAATCCTTCCGTTGCACAAACAAATTCAATTTGAAAATCAGATTCAATAGCTTCCTGAACCATTTTATTTCCTTCAACCAAAAAAAGCTGTTCCTGATCACGAACTTTTTTACGGTTCAATGACTGGATAAATTTTATTTTGTTTTTACTTAGCATATGATTTTATGGCAAACATTTTGTAAAAATAAAAAGCCCAAGGCATTTATTTGCTGAAGTATCTGATTATTTTTGTCGAAACACTTTTTTATGGGGACTGGCACAGCAAAAAAATATTTGAAGAAAACATCATTTTTAGTGATTGTTTTGCTTATGCTGGCATCCTGTTCATCTACTCGCTTTGTTCCTGAAAATCGTTTGCTTTTAAATGATACTGACATTCAAGTTGACAATAAAGCAATTAACAAAGAGGAGCTTAAAAAGCATATTCGTCAAAAAGAAAATCTTAAGATTTTAGGCTTTATCAAGTTTCATCTGGGCATGTATAATCTTTCATCAAAGAAAAAGAGTAAAGGCTGGATGAAAAGAATTGGCGAAGCTCCGGTACTTTATGAAGATTACCTGACGGTAAGATCAAAAGAGCAGCTCAAATCATACCTAAGCAACAAAGGCTATTACAATGCAATCGTCACAGATACTGTAATTGTAAAAGAGAAAAAACGAAAAGTAGATGTCCGGTATTCAATTAAATCTGGTGAGCCTTATCGTATTCGAAAATATTCGTATCAAATTGAAGATCCACAATTAAAAAGTCTTCTGCTTGCGGATACCGTGAATCAGTTGATTGGACGAGGTAGGATTTTTGATGTTGACCTGCTGAATGAAGAACGGAATAGGGTAGCAAATTTTTTGAGAGATCATGGTTTTTTCAACTTTACGGCTAATCACATTCAGTATGTAGCAGACAGTACGTTGTACAGCCAGCAAGTGGATTTGAAGGTTGAAGTTTCTGATGCTGATTTGACAAATGAAGTTGATTCTTTGGTTCCTCATAAAAAGTATAAAATCAGAAATTACAGAATTTCACCAGACTTTGTCCCTATTCAATTATCTAACAGAAAAAATTCTGGGAAAACGGATTCGTTAAAAATCGATAACTACCATTTTTATTTCAGGGATAAGTTAAAATACAAACCAGTAGTTTTTAATAACCTAAACCGGATGCCGGATAGTAGTTACTATTCATTAAGTAATGTTGAGAAAACTTACAGGGCTCTAAACCAGTTAAGGCAATTCAATGTGGTCAATATCAATTTCACTGAGTTGGACACCTTACTTGATGAAAATATGGGTTTGTTGGATGCCAACCTGCAGCTATCTGTTTTGCCCCGACAAGGATTCTCTGTTGATATCGAGGGAACGAACTCTTCGGGTAATTTGGGGGTAGCCGGTAATCTGAATTATCAACATCGAAATGTTTTTCGTGGAGCTGAGATTTTTAACCTAAGGTTGAAAGGTGCTGTTGAACGTCAGCGTGCTTTGGTAAATCAAAATAAGTTAGATTTCAATACAAGAGAACTGGGTGTTGAAGGATCATTAAAAATACCCAAGTTTTTAAGTCCGTTGAAAAGCAAAAAACTTTTTAATTTTCAGATACCCGAAACCAAGCTCAGTTTGGGATATAACTATCAGCGAAGACCTGACTATACCCGGACCATCACCAACTTTAAATTTGGTTACAATTGGAAAACATCAATTTTCAGGACCCACTATCTTAATTTGGTTGATATCAATTATGTGAACCTATATGAGTTTAATCCTGATTTTATTAATTCAATAAAGGACCTTTACATTAAAAGTAGTTTTACCGATCACTTGATTTTTGCGATGAATTATACCTTGGTGGATAATACTCAGAACTTAAGTCGCAGGAGAAATTACCGCTACTATAAATGGTCAATTGAATCAGCAGGGAACCTTTTGTCTGCTTATACCAGGTTAACAGGGAAAAGTAAAACTGCTGAACTGGATACAATAACAAATCAGCAAATTGCCTATCGTGAATTGTTTGGGACCCGATTTGCCCAGTATATTAAATCTGATTTTGAATATCGGTATGGGTACATGCTTGATAAGTACAATTCAATAGTCGGGCGTGCTTTTATTGGAGTGGGCGTTCCATACGGAAACTTAGATGTTCTTCCATTTGAAAAAAAATATTTTACGGGTGGAGCAAATGGTATTCGTGCCTGGCAGGTTCGTTCATTAGGACCAGGTACTTATAAAGCACCGGAAGGAGCTTATCCTAACCAATCCTCAGATATTAAGCTGGAGGCGAACCTGGAATATCGCTATCGGTTTATTGGGCCGGTTGAAGGAGCTTTGTTTCTTGACGCAGGAAATATTTGGGCTATCAACGATAAGGATAACAGAACTGGGGCTCAATTTCTTTTTGATAAGTTTTATAAGCAGATTGCAATAGGTACCGGTATGGGATTTAGATTTGATTTTACCTATTTCATTTTTCGACTTGATTTGGGGATGAAACTTCGTGATCCTTCATTGGAAGAAGGGAAGCGGTTCATTATTGGAAATTATCCGATTTCAACAGATCATTTCAATCTTTCTTTTGCAATTGGGTACCCATTCTAACTTTTGGCATTTACTGATAGCCTCACTTCAAGTGAGGCTATCAGTAAATATTCTTAAAATAACACATACAAAAAAAGGTGACCAATTAGGCCACCTTTATAATATATTGTATTGTTTGCTTATGCTTTTTCAGCAGAACCTAAAACGTTTTCGTTTTTGTGCATGTACAATTTTTTCAATTCTTCACGAGCTGGCCCCAGGTATTTACGTGGATCAAATTCAGCAGGGTTTTCATTGAAAACTTTACGTACAGCAGCAGTCATCGCTAAGCGACCGTCAGAATCAATATTAATTTTACAAACTGCAGAAGCAGCAGCTTTACGTAATTCATCTTCAGGAATACCGATAGCAGCTTTTAATGCACCACCGTTTGCGTTAATGTCTGTAACATACTCAACAGGAACAGAAGAAGAACCGTGCAATACGATTGGGAATCCAGGAATACGTTTTTCAATTTCTTCAAGAATTTCAAACTGAAGTGGTGGAGGAACCAATACGCCATCTTCGTTTTTAGTACATTGCTCTGGAGTAAATTTGTGTGCTCCGTGAGAAGTACCAATTGAAATAGCCAATGAATCAACGCCAGTGCGTTTTACAAAATCTTCAACTTCTTCCGGTTTAGTATAAGTTGATTCTTCTGCAACTACATCATCTTCAACACCTGCTAATACCCCTAATTCACCTTCTACAGTTACACCATTAGCATGTGCGTACTCAACAACTTTTTTAGTCAACTCAACATTTTCTTCATATGAGTGGTGAGAACCATCAATCATTACAGAAGAGAAACCACTGTCGATACAATCTTTACAAAGTTCGAAAGTATCACCATGGTCAAGGTGAAGAACAACAGGAATTTCATAACCCAATTCTTTCACGTACTCAACAGCACCTTTAGCCATGTTTTTCAACAATGTAGAGTTTGCATATTTACGAGCACCTGAAGATACCTGAAGGATAACCGGAGACTTTGTTTCAACACAAGCTTGAAGAATTGCTTGCATTTGCTCCATGTTGTTAAAGTTGTAAGCAGGAATTGCATATCCGCCATCAACAGCTTTTTGGAAAAGCTCTTTGGTATTTACCAGACCTAAGTCTTTATAACTAATAGCCATATTATTTAAAAATTAGTTGATTAAAATTTTTGTTAAAATATATTGGATTTTACCTCTGGATTTTGAAAAAATGCGGTAAATACATTATTTTTCAAAACCGCGACAATATTAGGAATAAATATGCAGTTGGCTAGATTGAAAAGAGGGTTGATATTCTTCTTTTAAAAAAAGCTTAACACATTAAAATGAACATTTTCAGACCTTGCAAGTTTTGCAATGAGTCAATCACTAAAAATCAAAATATAATGGGAAAAATTTCAGATCAAATTAAAGCTGGAGTCGTTACCGGTACTGACGTACAGTTGCTTTTTCAAATTGCAAAGGAAAATCAGTTTGCGTTACCTGCGGTTAATGTTGTTAGTTCAAGTTCAGTAATTGCCGTTATGGAAGCTGCCAAATTGGTTGATTCTCCTGTAATTATTCAATTTTCAAATGGAGGTGCTCAATTTTTTGCAGGGAAAGGATTAAAACTGGAGGGGCAACAAGCTCAGATTGCAGGAGCGGTGGCAGGTGCTAAATACATTCACCATATGGCAGAAGCGTATGGGGTACGTGTTATTTTGCATACTGATCATGCTGCAAAAAAATTATTACCATGGATAGATGGACTTCTTGATGCAGGTGAAAAACATTTTGCACAGAGGGGGAAACCTTTGTTTTCTTCGCATATGTTGGATTTGTCGGAAGAACCGCTGGAAGAAAACATTGAAATATGCAAAAGCTATTTAGAGCGCATGAGTAAGATTGGGATGACCCTTGAAATTGAACTTGGCGTGACAGGTGGCGAAGAAGATGGGGTTGATAATACGGATATTGATAACTCATTACTTTATACACAACCGGAAGAAGTTGCCTATGCGTATGAAGAACTAAGTAAAGTGAGCCCTAACTTTACAGTCGCAGCATCTTTTGGCAATGTACATGGCGTTTACAAACCTGGAAACGTAAAGCTTACCCCGAAAATTCTTGATGATTCGCAAAAATATATTGCTGAAAAGTATGGTACAACTTTGGCAAAACCAGTAGATTTTGTATTCCATGGGGGTTCTGGTTCCTCGTTGGAGGAAATCAGGGAAGCTATTTCTTATGGTGTAATAAAAATGAACATTGACACGGATACGCAATGGGCATATTGGGATGGAGTTCGTGCTTTTGAATCTTCCAACCGTGGATATCTTCAAGGTCAAATTGGCAATCCGGAAGGAGAAGATAAACCTAACAAAAAGTTTTATGATCCCCGGGTGTGGATTCGCAAGGCGGAAGAATCAATGATTGAGCGATTAAAATCAGCTTTTGAAGATTTAAATTGTATAGGAAAAAATTAATTAACAAAACCATTAAAGATTATTTATCGAGGTAAAGATACTTGATGCCCGATGCTTGATCCTGGATTTTATTTTGCTAGAATCCGGAATCCAGTATCATTGTAATCCAAAAAGATTCAGGAATTTAATAAGATAAAGGCCTTCTGTTTTAGAAGGTCTTTTTTCGTATATCTATTCAGCTTTTGAAATAATTTGTTCACTGAAAAAATATTTGCATTTTTACCCCACCAAGAAAAATTCGGAAGTATGAACCCGAATTATTTATCAAATTAAAACAAATAATATGTCAGGAGTACCAACAGGTCGTGATTCTTTTGGAAGCAGGTTTGGAGTTATCGCAGCAACAGCAGGTTCTGCTATTGGTTTAGGAAATATTTGGAGATTCCCATACGTGGTAGGAGAAAATGGAGGTGGTGCTTTCCTGATTATTTATCTTGCTTTTGTTGTGGCTATTGGCTTACCGGTAATGATGTCGGAATTTATTATTGGTAGAAGTTCGCAAAGAAACGCTTTTGGGGCATTCAAAAAGCTGGCTCCGGGCAAGCCATGGTTTGTGGTTGGTTTAATGGGAGTTACAGCAGCATTTATGATTATGGCTTTTTACACAGCTGTTGCCGGCTGGACTCTGGAATACATTTATTTGTCATTTGTAAATGGTTTTGAAGGAAAATCTGCCGCTGAATTATCAAGCATGTTTGACCAATTCCGAAGCGGAAGTATGCGCCCGTTGATTTGGTTTTTTGTATTTATGGGGCTTACTGCGTTGATCATTGTTTCCGGTGTGAAAAATGGAATTGAGAAATATACTAAAATACTAATGCCAGTTCTGGTTTTAATTCTGATCGTGTTGTGTGTACGTTCAGTAACTCTCCAGGGAGCTGGGGGAGGTTTGTCATTTCTTTTCAAACCTGATTTTTCAAAAATAACGGCTAAAACTATACTGGAAGCTTTGGGACAGGCATTCTTTTCTTTAAGTATTGGAATGGGAACCTTGATAACCTATTCTTCTTATATTCAAAAGAAGGAAAATTTGGGTAGTACTGCTTTGTCTGTTGCATTCGCAGATACCATGATTGCCATCCTGGCAGGTGTTGCAATTTTCCCTGCAGTATTTGCTTTTGGAATAGAACCAGGTTCTGGTGAAGGTTTAGTGTATATTACACTTCCCAATATTTTTCAGCAAATGGCTGGTGGCTATTTCTTCTCTGTGTTGTTTTTCTTGCTTTTGGGTGTTGCGGCATTGACTTCTACCATTTCTGTTTTAGAGGTTATAGTTGCCTACTTTGTTGAGGAGTTGAATATGAACCGGAAAAAAGCAACCTGGGCTGCTACGATATCCGTATCGGTGCTTGGTTTCATGTGTGCACTTTCCTGGGCCGGGATGAAAGACGTAAAGCTGTTTGGAAAGAATGTGTTTGAGTTGCTTGACTTTACTTCTGCTAATATTTTATTACCGCTGGGAGGTTTATTAATTGTTCTCTTTGTTGGCTGGTATTTGGGTAATAAAAGAACCAAAGCAGAACTTTCAAACGACGGTGAATTGAAAGTTTCTTATTTCAAACCTTTTATGTTAGTAGTTAAGTTCATCGCTCCAATTGCTATTGCTCTTGTTTTCTTACAACAAATAGGATTACTGGGGTTCTAAACTCTTGCTTTTATTTTGAAGTATATTTAACTTTGGGGTGAAAACCATCCCGTTATGAGACTTCGAAATATTATCCGCGAGTATTTTACATTTACCCGAAATGAGCGAATCGGTCTTTATGTGTTGATCTGTTTGATTATTTTGCTGGGTGCGGCCAATCAAATTATTTTCTTGTTTGAAAAACCAGCAGAAGCTGACCGGGAGGAATTTAATCGATTTGTTAAAATTCTTGAGGAACAGAACAAGCCAAAAGAGAATATTGTGAAACAATACCTTTTTGCTTTCAATCCAAATACCATTGATTCAATTTCCCTGGATAGTTTACAGCTACCAGATCAAATAAAAAGAAACCTGCTTTTGTATCGGGAAAAGGGAGGAAAGTTTAAGTACAAAAAGGATTTCAAAAAACTTTATGGAGTAACCGATTCCGTTTTTACTTCTGTAAAAGATTTTATTCTACTCAAATCCAAACCTGTTTGGGTTGCAAAGAAGGTTTCAGAAAAAGCAAAAGTACCTGTCGTTAAAGAATTTGTTGAGGAGAAAGAAGAACCAGTATCAAAAATGATAGAATTAAATTCTGCATCAGCATCTGATTTAAAAGAAATAAATGGTATCGGAAATGTATATTCATCCAGAATTATAAAATATAGAAATCTTTTGGGCGGCTATTATAAAATTGATCAGTTGAAGGAAGTATATGGTCTGTCCGAAGAAACCTTTTTAAAAGTCATTCCTTATTTAACTGTTGATACTAATCTGATACAACCAATTGATGTAAATTTTTCTTCAAAGAAAGAACTTGTCAGGCATCCATATTTAAGTTGGAACGAAGTAAATGCTGTTTTTAAATATAAAAGTGAAGTTGGTTTTATTAAACATATAAACCTTTTAAAGACAGAAAAAGTACTAAATGATTCAATATATCAGCGGGTTTACCCTTATCTTCGAACTAAAAATGAATAATATTTGTTATTAAAAGACAGCATAAACACAGAGCTTTAGGCTTTTGATTTTAAATTTTTTGTAATAAATTTGATAGTATCCATAGAATTCATAAATTTGCGGCTCAATTTTAACAGCATAAAAAGTTATTTGTATGATCGTTATTCCGGTTAAAGAAGGCGAAAATATTGAAAGAGCCCTGAAGAGGTTTAAGAGAAAATTTGAAAAAACAGGTGTAATTAAAGAGTTACGCTCAAGGCAAGCTTATACGAAGCCTTCTGTTACAAGAAGAGCTGAGGTTATGAAAGCTATCTATATTGAACAAATGCAGCGTCAGGAAGACTAATATTTTTAGCCTGGTTCCTGTCTTGCAGTTAATAGAGTAGTAGATGCCCTATCAGGAATCGTTTCTTAAATATTTGAAATTTGAAAAAAGGTGCTCCGAACATACGGTGGTTGCCTATAAGAAAGACCTCGATCAGTTTGAAGAGTTTGTATTCAAAAAGGTCGGGGATTTTGATTTTCTGAAGGTTGAACCCAAAATGGTTCGTAGCTGGATTGTGGAGATGATGGGGAAAGGTATAGCTGCTAAAACAGTTAACCGAAAAATCACGACGCTCAAATCATTTTATAAATATTTAATGCGTCAGGAGATTATGGATAGTAGTCCTGTGGCTACAGTAATAACTCCTAAGGTCCCCAAAAAACTTCCTGAATTTGTTGGCGAGACCAGTCTGCATCAGTTGCTTGATAATGGTTATTTCCCGAAAGACTTTGAAGGAATGCGCGATATGTTAATCGTTAGCTTGTTTTATGGAACAGGTGTACGGCTTTCAGAATTGATAAATCTTAAAGATCACGATTTTCAATTAAATGAATTCCTTGTTAAAGTGATTGGTAAAAACAATAAAGAACGTATTGTTCCTTATCCGAGAGGTTTGAACCAGTTGATTGAGGAATATAAGCTGAAACGTGATCGGGAATTGGAAAATAGAGAGCCATTTTTCTTTTTGACAGGAAAAGGGAAAAAAGCCTATGAGAAATTGATTTATCGCGTTGTGAAGAAAAACTTGGCATTAGTTACCACTCTTGAGAAAAAAAGCCCACATATACTAAGGCATAGTTATGCAACGCATTTATTAAACCGGGGGGCTGATTTAAATGCTGTTAAAGAACTTTTGGGACATGCAAACCTGGCAGCAACGCAGGTTTATACGCATACATCAATGGAGAAACTACAAAACGTATACAAACAAGCTCATCCGAGAGCTTAAAATTACAGGAGGATAAATTATGGAAATTAAAGTAAAAGCTATTCGCTTTACAGCAGATCAAAAGTTGGTTGAATTTGCAAATAAGAAGATTAATAAACTGGATACCTTTTTTGAAGGTATTATTGGTGCTGAATTGACTTTGAAGGTTGATAAACCCGAGTCTGCTGAGAATAAGGTTGCTGAGATAAAACTTTCTATTCCTTCTAACGATTACCTGTTTGCTAAAAAGCAGGCTGATAGCTTTGAAGAGGCGATCGATTTATGTAATGATGCAATACGCCGCCAGCTCACTAAATTCAAACAAAAACTGAAGGAAAAATAATTCCTAAAAAAAACTTCAATTCTTGTGAATTAATTAAAAATATTTATACATTTGCAAACCCTTTTTCGGGCAAGTCTCTGGTTAGTCGGGGATTGTGAACTAAAGTTCCCCTGTAAGCTATAATTTTAGTTTGTTTGCAGGGGTTCGACATGAAAAGGATTGGATAGATGAAGTTGCCGAATTAGCTCAGTTGGCCAGAGCACGTGATTTGTAATCTCGGGGTCCCCAGTTCGAATCTGGGATTCGGCTCAAAAAGAGGGTTGATCCCCAGTTCCCCCGAGGCTTCGGGGTGGGATTTGGCTCAAAAAAATAAAACACACATTGAATTAAATAGTGTGTGCAAAGAGTTCTAAAAGATATTGAAAACTGATTGGGGAGATACCAAAGTGGCCAACTG
>JANQII010000228.1 GCA_028282195.1 Prolixibacteraceae bacterium | reverse complement strand
TTCAACTGTGAACAAACTGGGATGTGCGGGAGCATGGGGTGCGCCTTTAGTACAATTACCAATAACCATATTTACAATATCTGGAGGAAAAGGCAGTTTGCAGGTGCAGAAATAGGAGCTATCAAATTTCACGCACCTATCGATGTTTTGATTGAAAACAATTGTTTACACGATGCATTCCGTGGCTTGTGGATGGACTGGATGTCGCAGGGCACCAGGATCACATCGAATGTGTGCTACAACAACGATTTTTCCGACCTTTTCATAGAGATGAACCATGGGCCTTACCTTGTTGATAATAATATTCTTATGTCCGGTATCCAGAGCTGGTCGCAGGGAGGGGCATACGTCCATAATATTATTGCGGGGATGATACTTCTCAATCCTGTTTTAAATCTATATACACCCTATTTCTTTCCACATTCAACTGAATTAATGGGTGTAAGCCATATTAAGTGCGGCGATGACCGTTTTTATAACAATATCTTTGTTGAAACAGATTATGTTATTGGTTATACGGGTGTTAAAACCGTGGCGTATGGGTTGGAGGCATATAATATGCTTGAAGGAAGGTTTCCGGTTTTTGCTGGCAACAACATTTACTACAACGGAGCAATTCAATTAAAGGATGAGGAAAACTCGTATTCTATCCCAACTTTTAATCCGGAAGTAAAAATTGTTGAGGAAAATGGACAAGTTTTCCTGGAATATGTTATCGATTCATCTTTGGAAAAAGTAGTTACAGATATTGTTACAACTGCATCGCTGGGCATACCGGTCATGATAAAAAAGTATTATGACAACAGGGATAGTACGGTATTGATAATCGACACCGACTATTTTGGCCGGAAAAGAAATATGAATAATCCAGCTCCCGGTCCGTTTGAAAATACCGGTCCAGGGAAGAGGAGGATAAAAGTTTGGCCTGTTAATTAAGAAGTATGAACTAATTAGAATATAAATTCAAAAGAGGTTTTTGTCGCATTAGGGCAAGTTGATTTTAAATTAACAATTAAGGTTCGTTTGCATGTGGAACTTGGCCTTGCCAACCGGGTCAGGTTCCCGGTATCATTTTGATGCCTCATAGTTTTGAATATAGAAGAATAAAGCCAGCAATCCATTTAAACAAAGATTAGTACAAAACAATTGCGGCATTAATAACTTCTTAGCCACTGACAAGGATTTAATTTAAGTCCACTACATTAATTCCTGGTTTTTGATGGGCAGTATGTGCAACGGAATCATGAGACTTCACTTATAAATTACAGAAAAAGCTTGTTTCATAATCATCAAAATAGTTATAAATTATGAAAAAATATATCATAAGCCTGATTGCGCTTGTTTTGTGCAATTTTATTATAGCCAGGGATTTCCATGTATCAAAACAAGGCAGTGATCAAAATCCGGGAACTGCCAAACAACCCTTACTCACCATCCAGGCAGCTGCCGACAAAGCACAGGCAGGCGACCGTATAATAGTCCACGAAGGTACCTACCGGGAAAAGATTGCCCCTCCACGGGGAGGTAATTCCGATTCTGAAAGAATAGTATATGAGGCCGCAAAAGGGGAAAAAGTACAGGTCAAAGGATCAGAGATAATAAAAGGCTGGGAAAAATACTCCGGGAATGTATGGAAAGTAACCATCCCGAACACCTTTTTTGGGGCATACAATCCATACAAGGAATTAATAAATGGCGACTGGTTTATCGACAAAGGCAGGGACCACCATACAGGAGAAGTCTACCTGAATGGGAAGTCATTATGGGAACTACCAACATTGGATTCTGTTATTAAATCGGAGCCAAAAAAGGATGCGTTTGACCCGGAGGGGTCAACGTTTACCTGGTATTGCGAATCAGATGAATCAAATACAATGATCTATGCCAATTTTCAAGGGGCTAACCCAAACAAGGAGCTTGTTGAAATAAACGTACGCAACAGCTGCTTCTATCCCCCAAAAACGGGGATCAACTTTATTACCATAAAAGGTTTCCATATGAGCCAGGCGGCAACCAACTGGGCTGCACCAACCGCAGAACAAATTGGCCTCATTGGTACGTTTTGGAGCAAAGGATGGATTATTGAAGATAATGTGATAAGTGATTCAAAATGCTCAGGCATTACCCTTGGCAAAGACAGGGAAACAGGGCATAATGCCTGGATCAAAGAAAAAGAGAAAGTGAGCGCCGCTATTTATAACGAGGTAATATTTAAAGCCCTGAAAAAAGGTTGGTCGAAGGAAAACATCGGATCGCACATTGTCCGTAACAACACAATTTTCAACTGTGAACAAACTGGGATGTGCGGGAGCATGGGGTGCGCCTTTAGTACAATTACCAATAACCATATTTACAATATCTGGAGGAAAAGGCAG
>JANQII010000220.1 GCA_028282195.1 Prolixibacteraceae bacterium | reverse complement strand
ATTTGACGCGAATAGCACCAGCTATTTAAGGAAAATTCAACGCAGTATAAACGAAAAAGACGCATAATCAAATGGATGGATAATTTTTAGACAGCTTCTAAGATCATAAGTTAATTGGAATATCTCGAAATAATTGGAGTAGGAATTAAAGGGATAACTAACTAACCGAGGCCGTCTCAAAACTTATTTTTGAGGCGGCTTCATCTTTTTTTATAAATATAAAACCCTACTGACATACTGTTGTCACTTCTGGTATTTTTCTTTGTTTCAGAAACATTTCTAAAACTTAATTTTTATGAGAACGCAAGGAACAATTGTTAGTTTTTTACTAGTTGTATCATTATTAATCAACATTAAATCCTCAAATGCCATGGAGAAGAAAAACATTGAGAAAACAACCGTTTTGAAGTACACATTGACAACGACTTTAGCAACACTTACAACCGACCCGGGGGAAGTTCCTATGGAAATTGGAACCAAAGCACAGGAGCTTGGTCTTGAAGTTCTGGGGCCACAAATCTGGCAGTACACAGGTGTAGATGGAAACCCCAACACTAAATTTAAACTGGAAATTTGCCTGCCAGTAAAAGAAGCCAAAGGTGATGCCGGAAAATTTAGTTTCGATGTTCTGCCTGCAATTACTTGTATTTCGGAAATTCATAAAGGCAGTTGGTCTAAACTTGGCGATACTTACCAAAAAGTAATGGGAGAGATGACGCGCAAAGGCATTATCCCTACTGACTCAAGCCGCGAAGTTTACCATGCGTATGACCTAGAAGATGATTCAAAAAATGTCACTGAAATTCAGCTTATCATTCAGCAATAACCAGATTTCAATCTGCTTTTCGATTAACTTCTCCCCTTATTCTGATGACTATCAGGAGGGGAGAAATAAAAAAGTATCAATTGAAGAACAATCACAATCAGACAAAAAGTAGAAAGCTTTCAGCTAAAAACTTGTAGCTAACAGCTTGAAGCAGATTTTTCACTACTTTGCACTCATGCACTAATGAACTTTTCCCATGAACCGAATTGACCGGCTTAATGCTATTCTGATTCAATTGCAAAGCAAACGCATAATTAAAGCGCAGGAGATTGCAGATCGTTTCGATATTAGTCTCCGAACGGTCTATCGCGATATTCGGGCTTTGGAAGAATCAGGAGTACCTATCGGCGCCGAAGCGGGAATTGGTTATTTTTTGCAAGAAAACTATAATTTACCCCCTGTCATGTTTACCAATGATGAAGCATCGGCTTTGCTTTTTGGTGAAAAGCTGATTGAGAAAATGAGTGACAAAAAAATGAGATCTGATTTTTGTTCGGCTCTTTATAAAGTAAAGGCTATTTTAAAACCTCATGAGAAAGATTATTTGGAGAAGTTACAAGACCGGGTAGCTGTTTACAATTTCCATTCAATGGGGGATGACTTTAACCAACTTTACCTGAACGAGATTCAGCAGGCATTGGTAAACAAGCAAATATTAAATATAAATTACGAATCAAGGCATGCCGAAGAGCCAGCGTGGCGAAAAGTCGAAGCCATTGGGCTTTGCAATTACAGTTCGCGATGGCATTTGTTTGCCTGGTGCCAGCTTCGCGAAGACTACCGGGATTTCAGGCTGGATCGTATCCTGGAACTCCAGCTGACCCCTGAAAATTTCAAAGGTAAAAAGCATCTCACAATTAGTGAATATTTAGCTAAGGTGACGAATGTCTCTTCTGATGCCAATATTTCTTTACTAATACCCAAAAAGCGAATGAAGTTTATCAGTGAATCGCAGTATTGGTATGGTTATCTGGGCGAAGAAGATTTAGGGGATGAGCTTCGTGTTTTCTTTTCCAACAGCGAGCTAAAAGGTTTTGCTGCATGGGTTTTACAAACGGGTTGTTATGCACAGGTAGAATATCCTGATGAATTAAAAAATCATATTAACAAGCTCATTGATGAAATTCTGCGGGTTTACCCCAGAAGATAAATATCAATTCTACAATTCATTCTATTTCACTACTGCCCGGGTAAAATTTGTTCATCCACTACGGAGAATTTCCGTGTAGCGGATAAAGTATTGCAAAAATGTTGGACTTTTATCAAGCTATACCTCGCAGGGGTTAGACTAATTTTGTAAATAGATGGGACTGGTTAAGCAAGCAATCCCATTTGTTTATTATCTAATTAAAGGTTAAAACCTCCGAACCAGGCTCTGCAATTCCATTGTAGCTACTTTAGTTTCTGTAAATTTCCACACAAAAGGCTTGAAGTCAGAAGTCAGAAGCTGGAAGTTCCC
>JANQII010000219.1 GCA_028282195.1 Prolixibacteraceae bacterium | reverse complement strand
TCATAAAGTTTCGTTGAAAAAATCATCGGATGACTCTGTTGATATTGAGCATTTTAGTCATCCGATGAGTAACACGTTAATTCAAGAACTCACTACTAGAGTATATTCAGGTTGTCATTGATTCTTTTCTTCAAATCACTTCTTACTTCGGCTTGTGATGCATATATTTTCCATGACTTGATAACAGAATTAATTTCATCAATAATTATCTCACCTTTTTTGATATTATTGTCTTTGGCAATAGTCATTAAATCTTCTTTGGTTATTTTTCGTCTTTTCCCGTTTATACTTAACGTTTGATTGCTGACCCAATGGTTGGTAGGATCAAAAGAAAAGCATAAATCATAAGCTGGGGATAGTCTCCAGTTTTCATTTTTCTTTAAAATGAAAGAAAAATTCTTTGTGTGATCATCGTAGTTGGTGGCCAAAACATTAAATACCATTCTTCGAAACATTTGTTCTGCTTCAGGATATGATAACCGAAGTAAGCGCATAGTCTGGAACACCTGTTCGTAGCTGTAGCCAAACATATCATTAAAGTCATAATGTTGTATGCCGCATAAAGATTGTATGTGATGCTTTGTATTGCCCTCCCTGTCAAAACGTTTGGTCATGAAATGTGCTCTTCCGTTTTCTTCCAGCAATTGGCACTCGCTCATTTCAATTTCACAGTCTTTAGCCATCAGGTAATAAGCATATTCCACACGGCCCCATCCGGAACTCTCACCAAACTGTTCTCCACTTACACCATCTAGCTTAAGCAACCAATGCTCAAACCCTTTAGCGACATTTCCCTGACCGGATCTTACTTCTTTCGTTCCTGGGTTGTATGCAATAACAGCTTTAGGACGAGCACCTCCGGCAGAAGTTCCAATTTTTAATATTTGCATCATTGCCTTTTCCTCATCTTTTTTTAAGTTGGTTAAAAAAGCTTCTCGTTCATGAAGTATTTTTTTTGCAACTTCAATTAAGCTGTCCAGCTCCAGGGAGAAACTTCTTATTCCAGTTTTTAATTGTGCTGGTTCAAATTCTAATGCCCCCATTCCTCTGGTACCAATAAAACACAATTTTTCAACGGGATTCATACTGTTTTCCTGTCTTCCTTGTTGAGCCAGCCATATGTTAATCAGCTTATTCCCATACTTGTCCGGTAAAGAATCAGATAACAGGCCAGGCAGGCCTTTGAAGCTGTCTTCTGTTTCATTTCTACCTTTTCTCAATTCAGGGAAACTATAAATTTGTGAACCTTGAGCAATTGGTAATTTAATGGGAGATAAATCCCAGCCCTTTTGAATGAAATTAGGGTCGTATTGGAAATATCCCAGGTTTTGGGATTCATCCCAGCGAACAGCCCCCGCAAATTCGCCCCATATTTTAATTTCAGCAGCATCTACCATCCTAAATCGTCTTTGTTTGTATTATTGTTTTTTCTTGGTGAAGCTTGTTTCCTTTGCTTTTTCTTAAGCTTTGCATATTCTATTGGACTGATTTCATCTTGAATTTTAAACACATCCATTATATATAGCAAATTCAAAACTCTCAATACTTGTATAAGACTATCTATTCTTACTTTTTCTCCCCTTTCCAATAAGCTTAATGTAGAACGGCTTATTCCAGCTGCTGTTGCCACATGGTCTTGTGATTTATTTTGATTTAAGCGATGCGATTTTATAAAATCTCCAATGGTTTTCATTAAAGATTTATCTGTCATTGATTCCCATGTAGTGTCTTGTTTGTCATTCATATCTATTGTTTATATGAGTTTTTGAATGGTATTTCATGCAAATATATGAAATGTCATTATTGAAAGCAATAAATATGAATGAAATGTCACGCATACTTGTTAAAAAGTTGACTTTATGAATGGTTTGTCATGCAGTCGTCTTGGTGTTTTTGGTATGGAGTTAGATGTCCCAATAGGGAAGTGGCGGCACTTAACCAAAAAAGAATTGAAAGAAATCAACCGATTGGGAGCTGATTCTTCAAAGACTTATAAAGTTTCGTTGAAAAACTCATCGGATGACTTTGTTGATATCGAGCATTTTAGTCATCCGATGAGTGACACATTAATTCAAAAACCCATTACTAGTGGTCACGTGTATGACCTATTTACAATGTTGTAGCCAGTTTATTATCTAATTAAAGGTTAAAACCTCCGAACCAGGCTTGGAGCAGGCTCTGCAATTCCATTGCAGCTACTTTAGTTTCTATAAATTTCCACACAAAAGGCTTGAAGTCAGAAGTCAGAAGCTGGAAGTTCCCGCTAAACTGTCCAAAGAAATTACTTCTGACTTCGGTCTTCCCTGACTGCCATCCCTTCGGGAGGAAATCCGTCAGGCAGGCGGCTTCTTGCCAACATATTGATATTTTTTCGAATTTCCTGTCTGCCGAACAGGCAGGCATTCGAACTTCAAAAACTATGTATTTTCAATGCATAGTGATTTATTTTC
>JANQII010000245.1 GCA_028282195.1 Prolixibacteraceae bacterium | reverse complement strand
GCATAGTCCGGCAGCTGCCGGATAAACGATTTTTTAACGCGGTCAAAAATCAAAAGAACGACACTTGGGCTGTCAGAGCAGGCGTGACGCGACACTAGTACGATTGTGCTTTTGCAAGTTCAAAGTACCAAAATAGTTTTCGGAATGAAGGTTTCAGGAGGAAAATTGAAAATATTATTTTGCTTTATTTTTGTTTTTTTTAAGGGGTTCTCACAATCCAATGGTAATTTTTTTCTAAGCACACCAAATTATACTAAAAGTATATCTGTATTCAATATTTCTAACGTCGATCAAGGTGCCAGATTGGCTGCAGTCTCTATACAAGGTTTGGCAAATCGGGATACAGCAAGGATTTTGCTTGAGAATAATTTGGCTTTACATATTAATGAGTTATATGTTGAAAAAGGATTAATCCATGAAATAAAAAGATATTCAGATATTTATGATTTATTGAGTGACTTTAGAGGCTATTTTTCAGGGGCTGTTGTGTACGATCCAAATAAAAAATTTACAATAAACCTTGCAACGAATCTTGCAGGAGTTGAAAACAGGGTAATTATTTCACCGGAAATGCTGGAGGACTTTAAAAATATAACTAAGAATAGTGATATTAAGGATCTGCGGGAAAATGATTTTATGGGCTTGGACGATGCTTTTATATGGTATAAGGATAATATATACCCCTTACAAATCGATCATATTATGTCTGTTGCTAATGATGAATTTATGCATGATGTTTACAGGGATTATTTGATCGAATTCAAGATTCCGACGTTTTGGCTCCCCGGAAAATCTGATGTTGATTACAACGAAGACTATGAGATCATGATTTATGATTTTCTGGATGCCAGTCCAGAGAATATTCCAATTATAGGTTTCTGGCCAGATGCGGGTGGGAAGGGCTATTCCGAGTTTGAAGGAGTGAAATTGGCGGGTAAATACGGTAAATTCACTGTTGTAAATACCTGGGTTGGCAACTATTCTTTTCACTCAGCATTTACAGATAGTACTGGATATTATCAAAAGTTGGCCAGAGAGAAAGAATTTCAAATGTACGATCCATTAAAGAAGTATGTTGCATTAATAATGATTGAAAGCGGTGATTCTCCTGGTTATATGCAGTTTGGGTTCTCTCAACGACAATGGGATGATCCCTCTAGGGGAGAGGTTCCATTAAGTTACGGTATTAATCCTTCAATGAGAATGTTACTACCTGTGTACAATAAGCATCTTTATGATACTGCAACAAAGAATGATTTCTTTTTTTGTTCAATCTCAGGTGCGGGATACTGCTATCCTTTTGAAGGTTATGGGAAATTAACTTCAAATCCGAGCGAAACCTTGACTGAATATTTTTCAATTACTTCTTTGAATATGTTGCATATGGATTTAGATATGCTGGGGATTTATACGCATCCAAATATTTTTAGCGGGCGCTGGACAAATGAAGACGAGAGTATTTTTGTTAACTATATTGAACCAATGGATGGGTTAAGGTCTGTTGTATCAGGGATGCACAGAACTGGCTACGATGCAATGAGTGCTAATAAAGCTTATAATAATTATGATGGTATTGTTACAGTGCATCACACGCTAACTTTTTGGCCTGAAAAGAATTATCCATATAATGATGTTAGCTATGATGACGAAGCTGTTTCTTTTCTTGAAAATGAAATAAAAACTTACGGAGGAAATGGAAAGTTTATTCAAGCTATGTTTTACAGTTGGATGTACGGTCCCGGAAGGCTTAAGAAGTTGATGGATAAAATGAAAATTGAAGGCTACGAATTTGTAACACTGAATGAATTTGATTTATTATTCAGGAAAAGCCTAAAGATACCAACAGGGAGTGATGTTCGTTTTCAGGAACAAAGTAAACTGACAATATATCCTAATCCAGCAGCGGATACATTATTTTTCTCACAGAAGATTGATGGAACCATTGAATTGTTTGATCTGGAGGGCAGATTACTTATTCTGAAAAAAGATTATCAGGGAAACAAACTGGACATATCCGGGATATCCTCGGGTGAATATGTCGTTAAAATTATATCTAAAACAATAGGTAATAATTTTTCTGAAGTAAAGGTGAAATTTATAAAAAAGAATTTCCCCTAAAATAGGCACTATAACTTATCTGTATATCAACAAAAATTAGCAGTCAGATGAAATATCTTATCAATATGGTAGTCATTTTATGGATTGGGATTTTCCCGGGACTTGCTCAGGTAAGTTATCCTGATAATGAAGATGGACAGTATGAAGACATGTTAACACCTCAATATTATCATGCATTGGAAGGGGATACCTTCAGACTGGAAGTAAATAAATTTGTGCATTATTCAAGGCTCATCCCTTTTCAACATCCACTTAGTGATTCTCTTGGAAATGTTGCCTCTTACAGCTTGGGACGTGGCTTTGGTGAAGGTCTTGGCCCCGGAGGAACAAGTAGTCATCACCCTGCTTTTGATTATTATTTAGGAAATTCTTCGACATTTGTAAATATGTATGCTGTTTGCGATGGCGTTGTAAATATTGATCGGACAGTTAGTAGATACAGGCATTATCTTTCTATAACAGCGGAGGTTAAAGATAGTACTGGTAGCGAGCTTGGTAAAGTCGTTGTGTTTTATGGGCATATTGATCTTGATCTGGATGAGGCTGACGGTATTGATTTGGACGGGCAATTTGTGAAAAAAGGAGACTTGGTATCAAAACATTTGTACTCAGGAACTATGGGTGGGCCCCACCTGCACTTTGAAATACGTTACTACAGAAAAGCTGATTCAGGCCTTGAAGATTTTTACGGTGGACAAACGGAGGATAAAACTATTCCTTCAGCAGGACCTTGGAGTTATGGGTATTGGAATAACAATAGTGGGTATGGTTTTGCTCATCCACTTAATCATTTAAATTCAGAAGTATCAGGGATTCCTACTATTGAACCTGTTAATAAATTAAAAGTGTATCCTTATCCTAACCCGACAAAAGAAAACATTAATATAAGGTTTAAAGATGCCGGCGGTATTAAAGTATTTACTATTACGAATGCCACAGGTAGGCAAATTCTACAGCGGAAGTATGAAAATGAAGAATTCGTAAAGTTAGATATTAGTGTCTTTAGCAAAGGAATTTATTTTCTGAATATATCAGGCAATGGGCAAAACTGTATTTATAAGATTGTAAAAGAATAGCTCAATTGTTAAAATCTAAAATGACTATCGTATTGTTATCCTAAATTGGTATATAAATCTCATTTCTCAAAGAAAGTCATTAAAATAGTCATTCAATAGTCAATAATGGTCATTATTAAAAACAACAAATGACTATGTAATGACGACAAAATGACTATGAATGGCTTCAACTTACCAAAAGAAATTTTGACAAACCAAGTCATTAGGACAATAATCCGAGACTCATAAAATCTAAAAAACAATCTATTTAATCAGTCTGTTACAAAATTCATTCGAACTTCGTTTTGATTAAGTTGGGTTTGCTGATTTTCTAGGATTGGACAGCAATTAATTTTTTGCAATAACACATGCCCTGTGTAAAATAATTTAACTGAACAGGTTTTATTATTAACATGAAAGCATATTTCAACACCGTTAAAAAATTATGGGCATATTTTTCGGCTAGCTGGAGCAGTTTTGTCAAATTCATTACAAATATTATCGTGTTTATCCATGATTCGGAGGTTTCTGGCAACCTGGCCTTGATATTATTAAGCCCGTACCCCCTTTTTCCCTGACCAAATTTGCCTTCAACATGGTTCCTTTCTGCTGCCTTCTTTTTCTTATAGTATTTCTGGGCAATACTCTCTTTGTCTTGCTTAGGGGGCCTTCCCAATGGCTTACCGCATATCTTGATGCCATTTTCCTTTAAGAACTTCCGGTTTTCACGGTTCAGGTAAACCCCATCGGCAAGTAACCATGCAGGGAAACGGCCATAGGTTTGTTTATAGTTTTCGACCTGTAGCTTTACATCGCCCCCTTCGTTGTATGCCTCCCAACTGAGCTTGTCGAGACGGGCAAAACCGCTTACCTCGCTGATATTGATTTTTGCCCCAAACTCTACAGCGCCTTTGTCTTTCCCCCTTGGCATGGGGCGTACATGTGGCTGGTAAAGGTTTACAACCCGCTTTGGGCATTGATGGGTTTTGTTGTCGTACATGTATTTTTGTTGGTTATAAACCAACCTTGTGGTTAGCAGGATTTCCCAGTCACGTTTCTTGAGTATTACCTTTCTACCTGGCTTGCCCAATAACTTGTCAACTATCTTTATGTCGCGCAAAATATATTGAAGTTGGGATTTTATGCCACGGCGGATTTCCTTTTTTGACTTCTTCTTTTTCCTGGCAACCGACAAGTAGGCTTTGCGTGCAACCCTGCGGTAGTCCCTTGGTTTGGCCCCATCGCGTTCTTTAAGGTACAGTAAATCAATCATACCTTCCAGTTCCTGCCTGGCTTCGTTCAACAATTTCAGGTCGGTAGGGTATGCAATTTCCTGGTCGGCAACTGTTGCGTCAACTTTCAAGGTGCCTTTGTTCCTGGGGGAAGGCGTACTACCGTTACCATCTTTATCTTTGTCCTTGTTTGTTTTCTTTATCCTCGACTGGTGGGGTTTTAACCCTTCAGATTTGTCGATAACCAATCGATTGAACTTGTCAAATTCTTCGTTCCCAAGCCTTTTTCTTATGTCTACAAACAAACTGGGGTCGAAAACCGGTTTGGTTGTAAAAGCAGGAAGGCCGCAAAAGTACTGGAGATAAATGTTTTCTTGTATCATTTCAATAGTACCACGGTCATCAAGCCGAAGTTTGTGCTTGATGATCAAGGCTGCGATGACCGTGCGGATATCAATACTTTTCCTTCCTGCACCACTGTTTAAATGTAATGAGTAAACACCAGCCAGTGAATCCCATGGTACTAAAGAAGCTAATTTCACCCAACGGTTTTCTTTATCAAGTTCTTGTTCAAATGGATGCTTGAACATAGTAAGGCTTAACTGGTTTTGCGGTGTGTAGTTGACCATAACTGCATGTGTTTTGAACACAATTTAGTAAAACCTTTGCAGTTTGCATAGATGGAAACAGATTAGTT
>JANQII010000233.1 GCA_028282195.1 Prolixibacteraceae bacterium | reverse complement strand
GGGACGCTCAAATTCGCCTTCCCGGTTTAACCGGGACAAGTCGTCTAAACAAAAAATACATCATAATCATTCTGAAAAATAAAATTTAGACAGCTTCTAAGGAACAGGAATAAAACCTAAAGATCACGATCGCAGGATGGATCGTGATTAGTTTGACTTAGATCATTTCAGTTCTCCGGCGGCTGCCGAAGAATTGAAATGATAGCCTCACTGATTTAGTTTACTCGAATTTCTTAATTGCCCTTTATTGGGTTATCAAATCAATCTCTTAATATAACGTGAGTTTTGGGTTGATCTTAATATTTTGCAAAATAATCATTGCCCCAAGTTACCCCTTAGCGCACTTTCCGATAAAAACTTTGCGCACTCTGCGGTTAAACAATCCGATGAAAACCAATTAAATAAATTAAATATGAATTTATCAATGCCAAATAAATAAACCGCAAAGGAACATAAGAATCCGCAAAGAACGCATAAGATTATGCAAAGAGCACTAAGAATCTGATATAAGAAAGCTTGACTCTTTGTGTACTTTGCGGTTCCTTAAAATACTTAGCGGTTAAGTAAACTTTTGGGATAGTTTCTTCACTGTTTTATTTTTCGATTTTCAATGTATAGGCATAATCTGAAAGCCCCCATTCCGGATTATAAGCAGGAATTTCCACTTCAATATTGCTTTCTTTTTGTTTCCAGTTTAGTTCTTGATCAACCCCAAGCAGCGTAATTTTCTTACCTGGTTTTGGTTTCATGTCTTTAATAATAACTTTCGCCCCGGGCCACTTCGGCATGGTTGCATAAATAGCTTCATCGTTTTGGGTAAAGAAAAGCTCTTTTACAGCTTTGCCGGGTTGTTGGTGGATGGTTTGTTTTAAAATATAGTCAGCAGTTGTGTAGCTATCTCCATCTTTGATCAATTTGAAGTTGCGGTTCCCCTTGCTCCACTGCCACGATGTTTTGTATTTTCTTGACCCGTAAATTGCTTCGCCGTTTACCTTAAGCCATGAGCCTATTTCCATTAGACGTTGTTGCTGGATTACGGGGATTTTACCATCAGCGGATGGTCCAACATTTAGACAGAGGTTACCACCCATACTTACGATATCGCAAAGCATAAGCACCAACTCTTTGGCTGTTGCATAATCTTCCAAATCTTCATCGCGGTTGTAACCAAATGAAAGGCCAATTCCCCGGATTTCTTCCCAGGCTTTTGGAAGATCAAGTTGTTCCCGCATGTATTCTGTCGTGTAATAGCCACCATGTTTATGTCGGCAACCGTTAAACCAACGGTCGTTTATTACCACGTAATCTTTACATGGAGATTCGTTAAACAACCATTGAATAAGTTCATTGCTTTTCCAGTAATCGTCTTTCTTTTCCCATTCTCCATCAGCATAAATCAAATCGGGTTTGTACTTGTTCACCAAGTCTTTAAACTGAGGATGATAGTGGTCTGTCACAAACTTTTCACTTCCTATCCGGTACCAGGGGTGGTACCATTCATAAAGGCTGTAATACAAACCAGCTTTCAAACCAGCTCCTCTAATGGCATACATGAACGGTTCAATTAAATCTTGTCTGGGGCCAACTTCTTTGGCATTCCATTTAAAGAAGCGGGCATTTTGTGCATGCTCATTCGGCCAAAGCGTAAATCCATCGTGGTGTTTTGAAGTCAGTATCACATATTTGGCTCCGGAATTTTTGAATAATTCGGCCCATTCAGTTGGATCGTATAATTCAGCTTTAAACATTTTGCCAAAATCGTAATAACTGGATTCTTCACCATATACCTTTTTTTGAAGATTTGGAATGGCGTCTTTATCAGGATTGTTGTTGCCAAAAATGCTGTGCGAATACCACCATTGCTGATACCATTCGGTGTAAGTACCGGCAGGTGACCAGGCGGGAACAGAATAGGGTCCCCAGTGAATGAAGATTCCAAATTTTGAGTTTGCAAACCAATCGGGAGTTGGGCGGCTATCGAGCGACTCCCAATTTGCCTCATATTTCTTTTGTGCCAACAACGCAGTTGCACCTGTCAAAATGCAAAAAATAAGTGTAAGGAATAATTGTCTCATTTTTATAAGTAGTTATAAGTTATTGATTTCCCAACCACAGCCATTGAAACCCGGTTTCTTCATTCTTTGCCGGATTAATTTCCAGTGAAATGTCGTAGTACCCGGCTTTCGGGAATTTAAATTTCCCTATACGGTGCGATTTATAGCAATCAATTTGCCAGTTTTGATTAGGCTCACCTACTGTCCTCCCTGTTGGTTGAATGGTTTGTTTAATAACTGTATGATCGACTTTTACCGTAACAGTACCTTTAGCTATTTTACCCTGAAAATTGTAAGAAACATCGGCAAATTTGGTACACGGTTCATCTACATAAATACGCCATTGATAGTTGCTTTTCCGGGTAACTTTTACATGTCTTGGTACAGACCCAAATCTTTTAGCCTTTTCAATGTGCGTATTTCCCGAAGAATTGGTTGCTTTTTCAGGAAGTAAAGAGTAACCTCCATAAACTGTTTGTGCTGTTAGTCCGTTTTCAACCTCAGGGAAGTTATCGTATTCCAGCACAACAACCGAAACAAACGGGTCTGGTTGTTTCTCTGGAAGGGAAAGGCGTGTCATAATCCCTGTTTGTTCAATGGGGATCGGGGTTTGCTCTTTATCTGCCAGCAGATAGGCTTTGGCTGGTTTATTTTTTATCCCGGTCACCGGAAGCGATTTCTGCAAGGGCCAGTTAAATACATGAAGGTATAATTTGGTTTTTCCTCCGGTATCTTGTTTGGCAGTAATCTTTCCCCAATCGTGTTGGTCTTTAACTAAATCAAAAGCCTGGGATCCATAGATTGCTTCTCCGTTTATACGCAGCCATTTTCCCATATCCTTTAGCCTGCCGGCAATTTCATAAGGCACATCGCCGTTGGCACGGGGCCCGATGTTCAGCATAAAATTCCCATTCAGGCTTACGTTGTTAATCAATGCCTGCAACAGGGTAGTGGTTGATTTCCATTGCTTTTCTA
Organism: Prolixibacteraceae bacterium; assembly: GCA_028282195.1. Classification (GTDB taxonomy): domain Bacteria; phylum Bacteroidota; class Bacteroidia; order Bacteroidales; family Prolixibacteraceae; genus Sunxiuqinia. Next base: position 1,338 of record JANQII010000233.1, on the reverse strand, counting down.
AAGCATGGAAACCCCACGAATGGGCAACAGTCCCTGATGTTTGCCACGGATGATCTTTCTTTTTACTACCAAGTTCATTGTCTCCCAGGGTTTGAAAATCAATGTCACGATCTTCTTCAACTGATAAGCCCAGCCTTGAATTAACCAGGCAGTTTGGTTGCAATTCCCTGATCATGCTTTTTAGTTGCATCAATTGATCTTTTGTAACGCACGACCTGGAGTGGTGGATCCACATGTCGAACCAGATTAAGCCAATGTCTCCATAATTGGTGAGCAGCTCGCGCATTTGTGGCATCACTTTTTCTTGCCAGTAAATATCATATTCTTTAGCTTCAATGCCATAAATCTCCCTTGTATGATCCCAGCCATTAGGATGCTCCCAATCCACCCAATGCGAATAATAAAGCCCTAACTTCAAACCATGTTTTTTGCATGCTTCGGATAGTTCTTTGATTATATCCCGTTTCGGGTTCGTGAATTCAGCAACATCATAATCACTCACATTACTGTCCCAAAGCGCAAATCCATCATGGTGTTTTGCAGTGATGGTCACATATTTCATCCCTGCTTTTTTGGCCAGAAGGACCCATTCTTCGGGGTTGATTTCTTCCCAATCAAAGCGATCCAGAAGGTTTACATATTCATCTCTTGCAATTTGGTTGCGATAGTAAATCCATTCGGCATAATCATTGTCGTAGCGAAGCTTTTCACCCTTCCATATTCCTTCAGCCCCACTGTAAACCCCCCAGTGGATAAACATGCCAAACCGGGATTCGGTAAACCATTGAGCTCTTTCATTGGTGTTTTTTTGGGCTGTTGTAGTTACAGAAACCGAAAGTAGTAGAATAGATATGAATAGCAGCTGTTTCATGATGACCGGTTTAATTTGTTGCAGGTTTTTTTCGTGCAACAAGTTTAAGCAAAATTAGTTTAATATCCTATGCTGTACTGTCATGCATTTGATGTTTGAATATCCATTCTCAAAGAAGATGGGCTTGATATGAACCCATAAGGTTGTTTTGAAGGTAAATAACACAGAAAGTTAAAATAACGTGAGTTTTGGATTCAATAAGTTGTTTTTCAATGGTTTATGGTGTTAATCTGTATTGATCCCTGTTCGCGTCTTTGCGGATTCTTATGATCCTTTGCGGTTTATTTATTTGGTAGTGATGCGAATCAAGAGTTGAAAATCTTGCCTTTAAATCCGGATTTTCCTGAATATTTAGAATAAACCCTTGATTTGCGTATTCCTGCCAATTCGGACACTCAGTCCCGCGCAAAACGGACACCTAGTCCTGCTGAAAACGGACAGTTTTCCTATCGCTCATTTTCACACAT
>JANQII010000205.1 GCA_028282195.1 Prolixibacteraceae bacterium | reverse complement strand
TTTTTCGAATTTCCTGTCTGCCATCCCTACGGGAGGAGATCCGACAGGCAGGCATTCGAACTTCAAAAACTATGTATTTTCAATGCATAGTGATTTATTTTTAAAGGCTTTCTTTTAATCTTTCTGTAAAGCAGTTTCGCTTAGCTCAAGTTCTTAATTCTGCCCATTGCCTCAATCACATTTTCACGGCCTGCAAAAGCAGAAAAACGGAAATAACCTTCCCCTGCAGGACCAAAACCAGAACCCGGAGTTCCAACAATATTTGCTTCGTTTAATACTTTATCGAAGAAATCCCAGGAGCTCATATTGTTTTTGTTTTTCACCCAAACGTAAGGAGCGTTAACTCCACCATAAACTATGTAACCAATTTCTGCCAGGCTTTCGCGCATAATACGGGCATTCTCTAAATAATAAGCAATTACTTCTTCAACTTCCTTTTTCCCTTCAGGAGTATAAATAGCAGCTGCAGCTTTTTGCACCGGGTAAGAAACACCATTGAATTTGGTTGAATGACGGCGCATCCAAAGTTTCTTTACAGAATGAGCATTGCCTTCACTGTCATAAGCTTTAACTTCTTCAGGAATAACCGTATAAGCACAACGTGTTCCGGTAAAACCTGCAGTTTTTGAAAAACTTCTGAACTCAATGGCTACTTCTTTTGCACCTTCAATTTCATAAATTGAGCGGGGGATACCATCTTCAGTAATAAATGCTTCGTAAGCTGCATCGTATAAAATGATGCTTTTATTTGCACGAGCGTAATCCACCCACTTTTTCAATTCCTCTTTGCTGGCAACAGTTCCGGTTGGATTGTTTGGGTAGCAAAGGAAGATCAAATCAGGACGCTCTGTTGGAAGATCAGGGGTAAAACCATTCTCTTCGGTACAAGGCATGTAAATAATGCCATCGTAATAACCATTTTCCTGGCAAGCACCCGTTTTGCCCGACATTACCGTTGTGTCTGAATAAACCGGATAAACCGGGTCGCAAATGGCTATTTTGTTGTCTGCTCCGAATATATCCTGAATATTACCTGTATCACACTTTGAACCATCAGAAACAATAATGTCATCAGCAGGAATATCAATTCCCTTAGCCTGGTAAGAATTCTCAGCTATCGCTTTGCGCAAAAATTCATAGCCTTGTTCCGGACCATAACCCTTGAAGCTTGCTTCTTGTCCTTGCTCATCAACACCTTCGTGAAAAGCTTTTAAAACAGAAGGAACAAGAGGTTGTGTTACGTCACCAATCCCCATTTTAATCACTTTTTTATCAGGATTAGCTGCAATGAATTCGCTTACACGACGACCAATCTCAGGGAATAAATACCCAGCCTGTAATTTCAGGTAATGTTCATTAATTAATGCCATATCAATTTTATTTTTTTGTTGAATCTTTTCTTTAAGTCTGAAAATTCAAAGGACGACAAAGTTATAAATTTGCTTTTCTTTCGCACAATTGGTGATTGGATTTAAACAACATGGATGTGAATATTTAGAAATTAGTAAAGTTTATATTTTCTTTCGACCTTTTGGGCTGTGATTTTGTTTTTCCTGTTTTTGAGATAGGAAAATTAAGATCGAAGGTGTCACCAAAAACAATACATTTGACATCAATCACGCTTATAGGCAAATAATCTTATTACTTTTGTTAAAACATCCAACTTAAATAAAAACATGAAGAACTTTTTCGTAAAATCGCATGGACTGGGGAACGATTATATCGTTATGGACAGCAAGGATATTAGCTTTGAAATGAATGTAGAAAATATTAAAACCATTTGCGATGTGCATTATGGCATTGGTTCGGATGGAATTTTGCTTTTGGTTGATTCTGATAAAGCTGATTTTGGTTTGCGCATTTTAAACCCGGATGGTTCTGAGGCCGAGAAGAGTGGGAACGGACTTCGTATTTTTGCCAAATTCTTATTTGACTACGAATACACAAAAAATAGATCCTTCAGTATTGATACACCTGGAGGTGTTGTTCAGGCTGAAGTTATTGAAACCGACAAGGGTAAAGCCCGAATGATTAAAGTGGATATGGGTGCTGCTATTTTTGAGTCCGAAAAAGTGCCGGTTAACAGCGATCAGCAAGAATGTATGGATGAAGAATTGCAATTGAACGGGACTTCTTACTCGATAAATTGTGTTTCGGTGGGTAACCCGCACTGCATTGTTTTAAAAGATGAATTATCCGTTGATGAAATCATGGAGTATGGTAGCCAGATTGAAAACCATCCTAAATTCCCAAACCGCATTAATGTCCAGTTCGCTAAAGTCCTTTCTTCTTCAGAAGTTGAAATACTGATATGGGAACGTGGGGCTGGCTATACACTTGCATCAGGAAGTTCTTCAAGTGCTGTTGCAGCAATGATGGTTAAGAAAGGTTTGACCGGGCGGAACATGACCATGAAAATGCCTGGCGGAGAGCTTAAACTTCAAATTGATGAAGATTGGCAAATTCAAATGATCGGAGAAGTTCGCGAAATTGCTAGTGGATACTTAAGTGCTGAATTACTAGATGTCTTTTAGTATAAGCGATTAATGAATAGTTTTAAAAATAACCTAATCTATATTATTTCGTAAATAATATTACAAAATAATTTAATAATTTTGTCTTATGTCAATATCCTTGAATATGTATGACAGTACACTAGCTGCTAAATTTTTATTAGCAATTGCAAATAAGAAAGGTAAAATTCTGAATGTAACTAAAGTCCAAAAATTATTATATATGGCTTATGGTTATTTCTTAGCAAAAAAGGGTAGGGTTATTTTTGATGAAAAACCAAAAGCTTGGCCTTATGGTCCCGTATTCCCCAAAACAAGAAAAAAAATTAATTATTCAGAAATTATTGATTCAAATTCTCCTGAATTTGAGTCTATAAAAGATGATACTGATGTTGTGGATTTATTTGAATTGCTTGTAGACAAATATTCAGTTTATACTGCATCTCAGCTTTCTGAGTGGTCTCATGCCAAAAATGGGCCATGGGATCTTGCTACAAAACAAAAAGGATTTGACTGGAACCATCAAATTCCGGACGAATTAATCACTCCTTATTTTTCTAATCTTAATTTCTAATCCTTGATGTCTCCCAACGTTGATTTAGATGCAATATTGAGTAATCTTGATGAAAATTCTTTAGAAGATCAAGATATTGATTCTGATGAGCTTGATTTGCAGGAACGTCGATATAAAAACGAACGATATAGAGAAGATACCAAAAGTAGAAAAAAATTAGCTTACTGGGCTGCTTCTGTTGTTACAGTCTATCTCATTCTTGTTTTTATAATACTTTTCATAAATCATAAATGTATTTTATTATCTGATTCTGTATTAATGATGCTACTTGGGACGACGACAGTTAATGTACTTGGTTTGATGTATATCGTTCTAAAAGGGTACTTCAAGATTGATTTGCGAAGAAACTGAGTGTTATCTTTATTTGAAGATTTAAAAATAAAGACTACCACTTTTCATCCCTTTCAATTCTAAACTCACTGTTAAAGGAGTTGCTGCTTATGAAGATTTATTCTAAATAATTCTTTCAAATAACTATCTTTGTGCTTCGCTTATAAATAAAGAAGAATATGCTGGCAAAGAAATTACCATTCTGTAAAGAGAAACTGGAAGAGATTTGTGGAAATCATCCAACCCCTTTTCATATTTATGATGAAAAAGCCATGTTGGACAATGCACAAAAGTTTATTGATGCTTTTTCGTGGAATGAAGGCTTTAAAGAATATTATGCGATTAAAGCTGCTCCAAACCCATTTTTGATGAAGTTGCTTTATGACAAGGGATTTGGAATTGACTGTAGCTCAATGGCTGAACTTTTGCTGGCTGAAAAAGTGGGTATTCGTGGGGAAGATATCATGTTTACCTCGAATGATACTCCTGCTGAGGAATACCATAAGGCAATGGAGCTTGGAGCAATCATTAACCTGGATGATATCAAGCACATTGAATATTTGGAGAAACATTGCGGACTTCCTGACTTGTTAAGTTTTAGATACAATCCTGGTGCACTGAAAGGCGGTAACATCATTATTGGTAATCCTGAAGATTCAAAGTATGGGTTTACACGGGAACAGCTTTTTGAAGGATACAAAATGGCCAAAGAGAAAGGTCTAAAGCGATTTGGAATCCACACGATGGTTGCATCAAATGAGCTTGATTCTGATTATTTCATTGAAACGGCTGAGATCATTTTTGATCTGATTGTTGATATTGCCAAAGAGCTTGATATTAAATTTGAATTTGCCAACCTGGGAGGTGGTATTGGTATTCCATACAAAAATGAACACAAGCCTGTTGATTTAAATCATGTGAGCAAGGGGATTCGTGATTTGTATGAAAAAATGATTGTTGCTAACGGCCTTGCTCCACTTAAAATTTATTTTGAATCAGGTCGTGCAATTACAGGGCCTTACGGATATTTGGTTTCAAAAGTGCTACACATTAAAGAAACGTATAAAAAATATGCTGGGTTGGATTCATGCATGGCGAACCTGATGCGTCCGGCTCTTTATGGTGCATATCATCATATTACTGTAGTTGGTAAAGAAGATATGCCTCATAAATATTTATACGATGTAACCGGATCGCTTTGCGAAAACAACGATAAGTTTGCAATAAACCGTTTGCTCCCTGAAATTGAGCCTGATGATTTAATTGTTATCCATGATACCGGGGCACACGGGCATTCAATGGGATTCAACTATAACGGTAAGCTTCGTTCCGCAGAACTTCTTCTTAGAGAAAATGGTGATGTTGTTGAAATTCGTCGTGCAGAAACTTACGAGGACTTGTATGCAACAGTTGATTTTGATTCGGCTGCTAATTTTGAATAGGAAAAGGCATTGAAAGGATGTTTTGAACCGGTAAGGCTATAAAGGAATGGTAATGGACTGTGAAATGCCTGGAAATTATCCTGGAATCAATCCAGATTTATTGTGTTGGCTTTTATCCCCTACTTTATTCCCTACTTTTTAACTGACCAATACCCGGCTTTTCTCGATCCTATCCTTTCAATACGATCTTCTCTTTTGAGTATGGAAATGATCTTTTCAATACCTTTAACTGAAATCCCAGTTCTGTCTGCCATTTCAGGAATAGTAATATGCTTATTTCCTTTAATCAACATTAAAACTTTTTCAGGATTTTATCATGGTAAGTTCCATCCAATAATTGAAGGCCAAAAAATAAACGAAAAAAGAATCTGGATAGCGAAGAAAAAGAGTTACCGGGATCATTCGGGAAGGGTGAGTGGGAGAAACTTTCCACCCAGGATGTGGAGTTGAAGAAATTCCGGCATTTTGATAAAAGGCTTATCTTGTTTTCGTAAATTTGCGCTATGACCAAGAACCTTGCTATTGGATTTGATGCCAAGCGTGCATTTCTTAATGCAGCAGGATTGGGTAATTATAGCCGCAATACGCTTAAAGCACTTGCAGAATACCATCCTAATAGTCAATACTATTTATTTACCCCAAAAGTTGTGGTCGATCGATTTGCCTTGCCTTCTGGTTTAACTGTAATTATGCCAAACAATTTTTGGTGGCGGGCTTTGAAACCTTTTTGGAGGAGATACAAAATATCTGAGCTGGCTGAAAAAGCAAAACTGGATATTTACCATGGGTTGAGTCATGAGCTGCCTATAGGTATTGAAAAAACAGGCATAAAAAGTATTGTTACTATTCACGATCTGATATTTATCCGTTTCCCTGAATTGTACAAAGCTACTGACCGGAAGATTTACTACAAAAAATACAGGCATGCTTGCGAGGTCGCTGATCATATTATTGCAATCAGCGAGCAAAGCAAAAATGATGTAATTGACTTCTTCAAGATTGAACCTGATAAAATATCGGTGATCTATCAGTCAATAAATCCAATTTTCTATGAGTTTTGCAGCACTGATCAGTTGGAAGAAACCCGGGAAAAATATGGATTGCCACGAAAGTTTATACTTTCTGTTGGAACAATTGAGGCCCGTAAAAATATAAAGCTTGTATTGCAGGCGATGGAAGAATCAGATTTCAATCTTCCTTTGGTTATTATTGGAAAACCAACAAAGTATATGAAAACCCTTCAGCCGTTGATTCATAAATTAGGTGATCGGGTGATTATTCTTCACGAAGTAAATGACACTGATTTAAACCGGATTTATAAGCTGGCCCAGCTAATGATTTACATTTCAGTTTTTGAAGGATTTGGATTACCTATTGCTGAAGCCCAGGCTGCTGGTTGCCCTGTAATAACTTCTAAGGTAAGCAGTATGCCCGAGGCTGGGGGCAAGGCTGCGCATTATGTTTCCCCAAACAGTGTTTCCGAAGTATCCGAAGCAATTAATTTGCTGATTGATAATAATGAATACCATTCAGAATTGGTGGTAAAGGGATATGAAAATACAAAACGTTTCAATTCTGAAAACTATACCAGCCAGTTAATGAAAACCTATAAAAAGATTTACGATGAACGATGATATTGTAAAAGCACTTGAGGTACTACAGAGTGGAGGAATAATACTTTATCCGACTGATACAATTTGGGGGATAGGATGTGATGCTACAAATGCAGGGGCAGTTAAAAAAATCTATGAGATAAAGAGAAGAGAGGACAGTAAAAGTATGCTGGTGCTGATGGAAAATATTAATTTGCTTGAAAGATATGTTGAGGAGGTTCCCGAAATGGCTTATGATTTGATTGAGCTGTCTGAGAAACCGATGACCATTATATATTCAGGAGCAAAGAACCTGGCTCCAAATCTTGTAGCACAAGATGGCAGCATTGGGATTCGTGTTTCCGGCGAAACTTTTACGCAAAGGCTTATCCAGCGTTTTAAAAAACCGATTGTTTCTACTTCTGCAAATATCAGTGGGGAACCTTCCCCTGCTAATTTTTCTGAAATTAGCCAGGAGATTATTGATGCAGTGGATTATGTAGTTGAATATCGTCAAGATGATACCACTCCCGCAAGTCCTTCCTGTATTGTAAAACTAGGTGTTGGAGGGGAAATTGAGATTCTGAGGAGATGAACAACCCCGCAGTAAACTAACGGGCTATCAAATGGAGTTTGCTTTGCAAACGATATTAGTTTCCGACCCCAACGGGGTATTAAACCATGAGATCCCGAATACTTCTCCGTCGTTTCGGGATCAATTCAACTTACAGGTTTCAAGGTGCTTCGCACTTGAAACCTGAGTTTCATTGAAATAAAAAAGCTGCTTCTTTCGAAACAGCCCTTTTAAAAATCCACTCTTAGCGTTAATATCTTTTTACGCTGCCTGACCCGGCAACAGACTTATCAATTCTTGGATTACCTTTGTACCGGACATCACCTGAACCAGCTACGCGTACGTTCAGATTTTGTTCCGCATGAACAAAAACATCACCAGAACCTGCAATTTTTACGACTACATCTGAGGCTTCGAAATCAGCTCCTTTAAAGTCCCCTGATCCTGAAATTGCAATACTTAAATCCTCAGCTGTTCCATTGCCCCCAATTTCAATGTCACCACTTCCTGAAATAGATGCTTTTACCCGTTCAGCTTTTAAGTCAGGTAAAGTAATATCCCCACTTCCACTTACAGCAAGGTTCAGTATTCGGCTATCAATATCACCATCACCGATGATGTCCCCACTACCGGAAACAGCTAAGGCATCAATTTCAGGTATAGTAACGAAAATATCAATAGTTCCGGGCTTAAAATCTTTCCAGAAATAATTCTTCTTTGGAAATTTTATAATCAACTCACTACCTTTTACGTCAGTTATAATATCTTCAAGAGTTGATGATTTGGCAACTATTTCAATGTGTTGTTTTTTGCCTTGCTCCAGATGAAGTTTAGCGGGAATACGAAGAGAAATTTCAGTAAAAGCTGAAACATTTCGTTCTTCACTCTCTGCTTTGGCCGTTATAGCCGTGCACACCATGGCAATTAGCGTGATTAAAGCGATCAGTTTTGTTTTCATAACTTTAAAATTTCTGTTTATTGTTTGACTTCTAACTTTAAATAGACGAACTTATTAATGAAAAGTTGCAGGATTTGTTAATCAATATCAAAAATTCCTTCGGGACATTGCAATTCAATCTCTTTTTTCTCTTCATCAAAACGGATAAGAAAATCTTCATTGAAGGGTACCAGCACTTCTTCACCTTTAAATTTAACCTGAAATATCATGTTCCCTGAGAAATCATCTACTTGTTCAATTTTTCCGATTTTCCCTACAGATTTATCAAATAGTGTATAACCTACCAGTTGGTGGAGTGTAATTTCTTCTTCGTTTAAAATGAGGTCATTTTGGTCTAGATAAACCTGGCAACCACATATCTTTTTGGCTTCAATCTCATTTTCTATCCAATCAAACTGAATTAGCGCTGATTCATTCGATCGAATTCGGATACCTTCTTTAGTTGGAAAAAAAGGGACAAGCAATTGATCAATCTCCAAAAAAAATGTCGGGTACTCTTCCAGGCTCTCAGCATAGTTGTCTTCAAGTTGAAGGACTATTTCACCCTTAATTCCGTGAGGTTTTTGTAAGTAACCTATTTTTTTGCAGTTTGCTTTTGGTATCGTTTCCATAGTTGCAAAAATAAAAAAAGCGATAGATTTAATCTACCGCTTTCTGATCGTATCTGTATTAAGAATATTTTCTTAAATGTCAGGTGCCGATCTGGCTTATTCAGCCTTTTCTTCTGAAGCTTTTTCTGCAGGAGCTTCCTCTGCTACAGGTTCTTCAGCTGCTGCTTCTTCAGCTGCTGGTTTCTCAGCAGGAGTTTCCTCAGCTACAGGCTGTTCAGCTGGTACTTCTTCAGTTGCTGGCTCTTCAGCAACTGGTGCTTCAGCTTCAACAGCTTCTTCTGTTGCCTCAGCTACTTCCTCAGGAGCTTCTTCTGCAGCCTCTTCGGCGTTGGCAGCTTCTGCTTCAGCAGCTAGTTCTGCATTCTTCCTGGCAAGTGCTTCGGCTCTTTCTTCGTTAATTTTAGCTTCTGCTTCAAGACGTTTCTTTTTGTCTGCATCGCTTTCATTTGCTAAGCGATCAACTTTTGCCTGGATTTTAGCTTCTTTTTCAGTTATCCAGGCCTGGAAACGACGTTCAGCTTCGGTCTCGTCGAAAGCACCTTTAGCTACTCCTCCCTGAAGGTGTTTTTTGTACAAGACACCTTTGTAAGATAAAATTGCTCTTACAGTATCTGTCGGTTGGGCACCTTTGTTAAGCCAGTCTAAAGCTTTTTCAAAATCAAGATCGATCGTAGCAGGATTGGTATTCGGGTTGTAAGACCCGATCCTTTCAATGTAACGACCATCTCGTGGTGCCCTGCTATCAGCTATCACAATGTGATAGAAAGCATACCTTTTGCGACCATGTCGCTGCAATCTGATTTTTGCTGGCATTGAACTTTAATTTAGTTTGTTAAAATGTCGCGCAAAGATAATCTTTTATTTCTAAAAACAATAAGAAACACTTAATTGCTTTTGACAAAAATATATAGCTGCCGGTTTTTAATAAAAAAAGGGGTCGCTATCAGACCCCTTCTTCGCAATTTATTCATGTGGTTAAATATTATTTTTCGGCAAGGTTTGCCACATCGTTTGGTGAAACGAGGAATGTGTAACTACTCTTTTTGTCAGCACGAAGGGTAATGGCGTAATTGTAGTCCTTCGTAAAATGGTAGAAAAACCCATTGATTAACCTTTTGTCAGGCGCTCCCTGAGCATCGATTATTCTGAACTCCATCTTCACGGTCCGCTTCTCTTTATCCACTTCAAAAACTTTAAAGCAGACTATGTTAGATGAATTACCCTTTGATGGCGTACAGAGGTATTCTTTGTTTGGATTTTCCGGAGAAATTACAGTCTCTCCGAGCTTTTTAAGGTTTTTCTTTTTAACCAGGTTTTGAACTTTCTGAAATTCTATATCATCCAGAAATTTAACGTCAACTGATTGTGATCCAATTTTTGATTTGGTTGAATAGGTTTCAACTTTTAATTCATCAAAATTTGGAAATTGGGCATTGCAAATACTTGCCATTGCAAAGAATAGCACAAAAATAAAAACTGTTTTCATGACTTTTTAATTTAATGTTACTTAGAACTGTTTCTTGTTTTCTGTTTTCCTAGTGATTTTTAATTATTGTTTGAAATTTCCAGTTTCCTTTTACCAATTGTTTTCTTTTTTGTTTCTGATATTCCTGCTCCTTTTTTTCCAGTAGTCGATGTATGCTGATTGCTCAATTATTCCTAATGGACCATCGTAGATCCCTCCTGTTCCCTGTCCGTCAATTACCTGGATCGCAACTACATTTTTCCCTTTTTTTAATATACTCGCAGGGAAAATATATCCTCTTTCTGCAAGGTGATAATTGTTATGACCTGCTCTTCCGGTTTTAAAATATTGTTTATGTCCGGTTTGTCCAATCCATTTGCCATTTATAAAAACCTGATCGACATCGTCAATTTTGCCTGCCAGTAAAACCAGGAAATCATCGTCGAATGCTCCGTCATATTCGAATTCTTTTCGATACCAGGCTGTGCCGTTATAATCTTTATAACCCTGATTCTCCCAAATCCCGGGGACCATGATTATATCCCAATTTGAATCATCAAAATCAGCAAACTGGTATTCGGCAGCATTTCTGATCTTAAATTTCCACTCACCAACAAGATCGATATCCGGTTTGATCGGAAATTCCTGAACATAGATTCCCGTGTTCCCTTTCGTTATTCCCCCAATTCCGGTCATGTCAAAAACTTTGACAGCAATGGTGTTCTTTTCTCCACTTTTTATCAAAGAAGTAGGTATTAAATATGAACGTTTGCTATCCCAGCCTGAGCGATACCGGGGAGGGAATAATCCGGTTGATCCGATCATTTTTCCATTGAAATAAACTTCGTCAACATCATCAATATAACCGAGCATCAGGAAAAGTTGCTCCTCTGTAAGCTCTTTGGGGATAAATACTTCTTTTCGGTAATAACCATAACCATTGTAGCCATTGTAACCTTGATCCTCCCAGCTTCCGGGAACTCTCAATTCTTCCCACTCTGAATCATTGAATTCAGGTGTTTCCCAATCATTATAATTGATGATTGTAAACTTCCAAAAACCATTTAGATTTATCTCTTTAAGCATTCTCTTGTTGTAATCGTTGTTTGCCAATGAAGAAATGCAGAATAAAGACAGGATTGCTATTGTAAAAAATTTATTCCATTGTGTTTTCATCAGGTACCTCCTTAGTCAAAAAATGATTCAATAATTGATTCAAAGACATTCCTGTCTCTTTTGTACTTGCGGATGATTTTGGCTGCATCGTATTCTGAAGTAATTCCAACAGGACCACTGTATATCCCTCCTAAGCCATGTGGATCATTTACAAAAACGGTAATCTGGTTCTTTCCCTGCCTCAGGAGATCGTCCGGGATTTGATACACCCGGACCGTATTGTAATACTGATTATTATAGATACGACCATATGTGTCTTTTAAATCCTTATTGGAGGCAATGAATTCTCCATTTATGTAGACCTGGTCATAATCATCGATCCTTCCTAAAACAAGGTATAGATCATCATCGGGTTTTTCCTTCATACTGAAAATTTTCCGATAACAAGCTTGCCCGTCCAAATCTTCATAACCTTGATTTTCCCATACATCCGGAACATAAATCTCTTCCCAGTTCAAATCATTATATTTCATCTTGCTCCAATCTCGGTTATGTCCTGGCTTAAATTTCCATTTACCTGTTAAAGGAAGATCGACATACCGGTAATCATAGTCCGTATAAATGCCAACCTTCCCATTTCGGATACCTCCTCCTTCATTGTAGTCATAAACTCTGACTGCTATTGTGTTTTTACCTTTGGATTTTAGCAATTCTTTCGGAATGCGATAAGCTCTTAGATGTGCCCAGCCAGTAGCGAAGTTTGGAGGAAATGATCCCTTTTTGCCGATTAATTTGCCGTTTAAATAAGCCTCATCAGCATCGTCAATACTCCCAAGTAACAAATAAATTGGAGATGCGATATCATCAAAGTTATCCCACTCAAAAGTTTTTCTGTACCAGGCATAGCCATTGTAATCATCGTATCCCTGGCTTTCCCAGCTCGCCGGGACTTTAATACGATCCCAGTCAGAATCATCCCAGTTCTCATTTGCCCAGGCTGGATTGTCACCAACGGAAAATTTCCAATAACCGGCAAAACTTTCGATTTGCGCATAATCCTGGGCAAAAGAAAGATTGCCGATTAAAAGAAGTAATAAAGCCAAAAATCCAAAGTGCTTCTTCATGTCTGAATGATTTTTTATCAAAGATAGATTGCCTGACAAAGCAATATGTCAGGATAAAGTAAGAAGTTGTCAGAGTTTGTCACAACTATGCAAAACAATGTCATTATTGGTGTCAAATTGTGGATTAGGCGTTCAGTTTATAACCTTTACCATGGATGGTGACAATATGTTTTGGGTTCGAAGGGTCGTCTTCAATCTTTTGACGAAGTTTTACGATGTAGTTATCTATGGTTCGGGTGGTAACTTCACTATCAGTTTCCCAAAGGCTGCTCATGATATCAAATCGATCTACCGGTTGGTTTTTATTTTGGTATAGAAATTCAAGAACCTCAATTTCACGGGAAGACATTTTTATCAACTGCCCACCTGAGCTGGCTTCAAACGTTCTTAGGTCAACGTTTAGTTGTCCAATCTGAATTTCATATGATGAGGAATTATTAAAATCATCGGTTCTTCTAAGTACCGCTTTAATTCGTGCAAGTAGTTCCCGCAAGCTAAATGGTTTTGTAATGTAATCATCAGCGCCAAGTTCAAGCCCCAGAACTTTATCAATCTCTTCTCCTTTAGCGGTTAACAGAATGATGGGGGTATGGATTTTTTTATTCCGGCATTCCTTGCAGAGATCAAAACCAGACATGCCCGGCATCATTACATCAAGGATAATAAGGTTGTAATTATTTGATCGGATTTTTTCGAATCCTTCGATTCCGTTACTGGCAGTGTCAATAATATATCCATCAAATTCAAGATTGAATTTAAGTCCGCGAACCATTTCAGGTTCATCATCAACAATTAAAATCCGTTTTTCTGAGCTCATGAATCAAGTTTGTTAGGTAATAATATCGTAAAAGTACTTCCTTCACCAATTTTACTTTTAATCTCAATCTTTCCCTGATGGGCATCAACAATATGCTTTACGATGCTTAGACCGAGACCGGAGCCTTTTACTTTAATTGAAACGTCGTTATTGGCAACGCGGTAAAATTTGTCAAAAAGATATTTTTTGTTCTTATCGTTTATTCCAATTCCTTTATCCTCAACAGAGAAGCAAACTTTATTTACTTTTAGGAATGTTTTTATTTTGATTGACTTTTCTTCAAAACTGTATTTTATTGCATTGTCAATCAAGTTTACAAGAATATCCTTTATTGCTTCGGCATCACAGATTGCTGAGTTTACCCTATTGTCCAAGTCAATGCTATGTTGAAATCCTTGCTTTTCTATAAATGGAATATAACTTTCATAGCATTCTTTTACAATTTTATTTAGATGATTGCTGGTTAAGGAATATTGTTTCTTCTTTTTCTCAATTTCAGAGAAGCTAAGTATTTTATTTACCATTACAGAAAGCCTGTTTGTTTCCTGAAGAATCGTTTTTATAAAACTTTTTTGAGTTTCTTCAGAAGAGGCTCGTCCCATTTCAATGGTTTCAGCATACATGTTAATTAACGAAAGGGGTGTTCTTATTTCATGGGATACACTTGAAACAAAATCTGATTTTAAATTGGCCAATTCTATTTGTTTGTTAAAAATCCGAATGACCAACCATCCCGCTATTAATAAAATTAAGCTAACAATGCTGATGAAAATTAAATTTCCCCTGGATCGTTCTTTCACTAATTTATCTATTGTTTGACCTTTTAACGATATTCCCAACTTATACTGAGAAAATGCCTGAAGTGAGCTTGTTAGCGCAAAGGCATTTTCTGCATCAGAATTGCCGGTATGGTATACCGGGCGATTGTTTTTATTTAAAACTGCAATTTGAAATTGGTCACCTGCTATCTTTTGAATTTGAGGATCAAGTCGTTCTTTTATAAATAGTACTGCATCGACTGTTATGGCTGCAATTTTTAGCTCGCTGCTATCTTTAACTATGAAAGCAAAAAGAACAAGACCGGTTTCTTCAATAGGGAACGGCTCAAGTCTGTAATAACCTACTTCATAAAAATCAGCAAGGCGTTTCAAAGCTTTTTGATTTTTTGACAGGATATGTTTGGCTTTTAGCCGGATTTCACTGGAATTTGTAATTGCGGGGGAAAGGCTTTCCGGGATATCTTCTAAAAAAGAAAAATCTAGAATAAAATTATTATTTGCCAGGATAGATTCTACTGTATTGTCTTTTTCACGAAAAGAGTAATTTATTTCCCTGATTGTTGAACTTAAAACATCATCGGTGTATTGATTAACCGAAAATAAGATGGCATTAAGTTGCTCGATGTATGCCCTCTCAATTACTTGTTCATTTTTTTTTAGTGTAGAATATTCAAATAGGGCAACCAGTGCTGCCGGAAGCAATACAATAATTACTAACAGAGAAAATAGATATTTCTTGTTTCCTGGGAACATTCGCTGGTTACTGGCTTTTTAATTTTGAAGACCAATTTAATCAAAAATAAACGAATGTAAAAAATGAAAGGTCGTGTGAGCAGCAAAAGTATGAGCAAAAAAAAAGCCTCTTCAATCTGAAGAGGCTTCCTAATATATCTTAGCTTGAATTATAATTTGCTAATTTGAGCGGCTAATTTAGATTTTAGGTTCGCAGCTTTATTCTTATGAATAATATTTCTTTTTGCCAACCTGTCAATCATAGATGCAACTTTAGGAAAATCTGCTTCAGCAGCTGCTTTATCAGTTGTTTCACGCAATTTTTTCAAAGCATTACGCATAGTTTTTGCATAATATTTATTGTGCACGCGCTTTGCTTCGTTTTGCCTGATCCTTTTTTTTGCTGATTGATGATGTGCCATTTTATTGTCTTCAGTATAAAATAAAAATTAGTAGCCCGTAGGGGATTCGAACCCCTGCTACCAGGATGAAAACCTGGCGTCCTAACCCCTAGACGAACGGGCCAACATTTAATTCCCTGAAATTGGGACTGCA
This sequence comes from Prolixibacteraceae bacterium, assembly GCA_028282195.1. Lineage (GTDB taxonomy): Bacteria > Bacteroidota > Bacteroidia > Bacteroidales > Prolixibacteraceae > Sunxiuqinia. The sequence continues at coordinate 38,997 of JANQII010000205.1, read as the reverse complement.
AAAATAAATCAAATTTTGAAGCCGCCAAATTATTTGTCAGGATTTTTTTCGAAATCTACATTTTCTACGTTTCGAAATGCCTTTTTTGATTTCGGCGATGCAAAGAAATATAAGATTTTGAAATTATCAAATAAAAAAATGAAAAAATTACTTCCACTCTACAATTGTGCCTCTGTCTTTATCTAATAAAGGCTTAGGCATTGAGGATGTGATCTCTTTCCAAAGTAGTTCAATTAGTTTATTTTTAGCAAAATGGCGTGAGTATACCAGGCTAACTTCACGTAATGGGGTTACATCTGTAAAATGACGAACATGTTCCATTCGATTTTCTGACATTTCTACTGCTGCCAGCTCAGGAATTAGGGTTATACCTCCTTCTTTATCAATGATGTTCATTAGTGTTTCTAATGAACCTGCTTCAAAATAAAATGGAAGTTCTTCATTTGAAGAACCTTTGTATGAACAAAGATTAATCACCTGGTGCCTGAAGCAGTGCCCATCACTCAAAAGCCATATTTCAGGAATGGCAATATCGTCAACTTTTATATCGTGTTTGTTATGAAGTGGGTGCTCATCATGTGCATAAACCATCATTTCTTCATAAAAGATTGGTTTTTCATTAATCCGTTCCTCTTTTAACGGTGTTACAAGTACTCCAACATCCAGAAGATCACGATTGAGTTGGTCTACAATGTTTTCAGTAGTCAGCTCTTCAACTTTTATCATGATATTAGGATACTTCCTTTTATAATTGCCGATAAAAAGGGGCAATAAATACGGGGCAAGAGTTGGGATAATACCAATTCTTAGTTCACCGGAGATCAGGTTTTTGTGATCTTTTATGATGTTGTTGATTTTCTCGGTTTCGGTAAGTACCCCACGCGCTTGTTCAATAATGCGGGCACCAACATCAGTCGGTATCAAAGGCTGTTTGCTTCGGTCAAAAATAATGACCTCCAGGTCTTCCTCCAGCTTTTTGATTTGCATACTCAAGGTGGGTTGCGTAATAAAACAATGTTCTGCAGCTTTTCCAAAATGGCGGAAAGTATCTACAGCAACGATGTATTCAAGTTGGGTGATTGTAATCATCTGAATTGGTTTTTGTGCGGATAAATATAGAAAATATCTATCGTATTTGAAAATTCATTTATGTAAAAAGTTGCTGACGCTGCCACTCAAACAAGCAAACCGCCAATGCATGAGAAACATTCATGGACTTACATTTTCCTGTCATTGGAATATGTACAGAAGATTTACATTTTTCTAAAATTTCTTTTGAAAGCCCGTGTTTTTCATTTCCAAGAATGAAAGCGCACTTTTCCGGGAGTTCAGTGTTAAAAATATTTGTAGAGTTAGTACTTGTTTCAATTGCAGTTAACTTGTAATCTTCAGGGATTAAATTCAGAAACCCTGAAAAAGAAATAAATATAAGTTTTATGTTTTTGTAGCTTAATCCGGCGGTTTTCTTAATGGATGATTCGCGCTTAGGCTTTTCATTATCCAAAATGAATAGCTGGTTAGCACCAAGATTATCGGCTAATCGCATAAGGCTACCTATATTGCCCGGGTTTTGTATTTGCCAGGCCGCAATAATTGGCTTATTGGCAATAGTTGGATATTTCTCAGATTGAAAAAAAGCGACTGAATTTGTTTCCATTCGGATAATTATTATTTTAGAAACTGTTTTGAATTTATTCATTTATTCTATTATTTGTCTTTCCTGCCTGCGGCAGGCAGGTTCGCTTATACTGCTGCAAAATTTCCTTATCCCGATAGATCGGGACGCTCAATTTTGCCTTCCCGGTTTAACCGGGACAAGTCGTCTAAGCAAAAAATACTTCATAATATTTCTAAAAAATAAAATCAAAACAGTCTCTTACTTTGATCGTTGAAATTACGAAAGAACATTTTTAAATGCACATGTCAATGAATTTAGGCAAGGTTTTTATCATTTTACTGGCTGCAGTTGTATTATTTTCTTGTGAAACTGAAAAGAAAAAGGCTGCGAAAAAGCTTTTACAGGCCCAGGCTTTGTATGAAACCGGAGATACTACCGGTGCGCTTTTAACACTGGATACGGTAAAAGTAATGTATAAAGGTGCCATTCAGGAGATTGTTTCTGCTGATCAGTTCAGGAAGGAAATATATGCTGATATTCTTTTTAGGAAACAAGATGAGCTGGATCGTTTAATGGTGGATTTCGAAAAACTAACTAAACAATTCATTACTGAAAAAACTGAATTTGACCGGTACACTCAATACATTCATAAACGCCAGCAGTTTAAACGAAGATGGAACAAATCGTTTATGCAGGTGCATTTAGATGAGCGTGGAGACCTTTATCTTTCGAGCAACTACTACGGAGAACAATGGCTTGAACATACCGGTATACGGGTTTATGATGGCGATATTCAGGCTAAAACGGAAAAAGTGCCATTGGATAATGTATTGAACCATCGAAGTGATTTCCTTGAAACAAAATGGGAAAAAGTTTCATACCGGGACGGGACGGATAATGGCGTAATTCAGTTTATTGCTGATAATGCAGAACGAAATTTAAAAGCAGTTTTCCTGGGCAAACGCTATTACTACATTATTCTTGAAGAGTACGACAAACAGGCGGTAAAGGATGCATTAGCTCTTTCCAAATTGCTAGCCAGAAAGAAAAAACTTGAGCAGGAAATAAAAAGTATTCAGTCGAAAGTTGGATAGTGTATATTAATTACTGATAGCCTGACTCCAAGTCAGGCTATCAGTAATATCACCTCATAAGTTTATAAAATCGTTTCAATTAACTCAGGAGGTTGAGCAAAAACTGCTTTATCGTTATTGATTACAATTGGTCGTTTTAATAATCTCGGGTTTTCAGATAGAATTTTGATCCACTCATTATCTGAGATGGTTTTATCCTTGTACTCCTTCTTGTATAAATCTTCATGGGTACGAACCAATTCAAACGGACTAAGGCCGGTTTTTGAAACAATTTCACGAATCTCGTCTGTGCTTATGCCTTCATTCATGTAGTTTTTGATTTCAACATTGAAGCCTTTGTCTTCGATAAACGACATGCCATTGCGGCTTTTTGAACATCGGGGGTTGTGGTAAATCTTCATAGTTCCCTGGTGTTTATTTTTTATAAATTGATAAAAATCTTCCTGGGCTCTGTATTTTATTTCAGAAGACGGACGGCTGTATTGATTGGAAAGCTCATTGTCAAGGATTCGTGATTTAGAATTATCCCTGAGTTGAAGTTTGAGCATTTCCATCAATTCTTTTTTAATTCCTTCATTGTATATCGGACATGCAACTTCAATCCTTCTGTTTAGGTTGCGGGGCATCCAGTCTGCCGATCCAATATAGATTTTTTCATCGCCATCGTTTCCGAATAAGAAAATACGTGTGTGTTCAAGGTACTTATCAACAATACTTATTGCTTCAATGTTTTCATGAACAGAATTTATTTGAGTGAACATGCCAAAAATACCCCTGACAATCAATTTAATATTTACACCAGCTTCTGCAGCTTCATAAAGCTTATCCATCATATCAGGGTCAATCAGGCTGTTCATCTTTAAAATCATATAGGCCTTACGTCCTGATTTCGCCAGCTTTATTTCGTTATCGATCAATTTGGTAAATGTGCTTCGAAGGTAAAATGGACTTACAAGCAGGTGATTGTAGTCGTTGTTTCGGTAGGTTTGCTTGAAAAACCCGAAAAGTTTAGCCACTTCGTCGCCAATGTTTGGATCGGCAGTTAGTAAACCATCATCACCATAAACACGTGCAGTCCCTTCATGGAAGTTCCCGGTTCCAACATAAGCGTAATTCCTGAACCCATCTTTTTCTTTACGTTTGATCCAGGCTAATTTACTATGTATCTTCAGGCCTGAGATACCATTAATAACCTGGGCTCCTTCTTCCTGTAATTTGTTTGACCAGAAGATGTTGGCCTCCTCGTCAAAACGAGCTTGCAATTCAATAACAACCGTAACTTTTTTCCCGTTTCGAATAGCATTTAGTAGTGCATTAACAACCTTTGAGTTGTCGGCAACACGATAAATAGTTATACCAATCTCCTGAACTTTGGGATCAATTGCAGCTTCTCTAAGCAAATCAATGAAATGATTAAAAGGTTGATAAGGAAAATGAAGCATGATGTCCTTGCGCCTCATTACCTTCAATATACTTTCGTTTGTTTTAAGATCTTTATGACGAATGGGGGTTAAGCGTTTATAATAATGTTGCGGTTCCCCAATTTCGGGGAAGTTCATAAAGTCTTTGTGGTTGTGATATCTGCCTCCCGGAACAAGGTTATCGTTTCCAAGTTTCATCTTTTTAATAATAAACTGAAACAAAGCCTCATCAATCTCACGATCATGGATCAATCTAACCGGTGTTCCTGTTTTCCTCTTTTTCAGGCTCAGTTCCATCTTTTCTATAAAACTTTTTGAAATATCATCATCAATGTCTAATTGAGCATCGCGTGTAACTTTGATGGTATAAGCTTCAAAAATATCGTAATTAAACAATGGGAATATATCCGGAAGGCAATAGCGAATGATATCATCCAGCAGGATGACATATTTTTTACCGTCTTTTTCAGGAAGAACAAAGAAACGTGATAAGGACAAACTAGGAATACGGATTAAAGCATAAGCAAACTTTTCAAGTTTATTTTTTCTGCTAAGTTTTACTGCCAGGTAAACTGAACGATCCCTCAAATACGGGAACTTTTTATTTTTACCAAGCATAATTGGCACCAGGTTGGTTAATACCTTATCGTGAAAATATTCCTTCACATGCATGCCCTGCTCATCGGTCAGTTCTTTTTCATTAATGATGGACATGTTTTGCTTTTTCATCTCAGCAGTAATGTTCCTGAAAATTTGCTGAGATTTTGACTGGTGCTGCTTAACAATGCGCATGATCTCATCGAGCAAGGCTTCCGGCTTAATGTCCCCAATTAGTTCGTCATCTTCCCTTAAATCAACCATCCTGCGGACAGATGCCACCCTAACCCTGAAGAATTCATCGAGGTTATTTGAAAATATACCGATAAAACGGAGCCTTTCGAACAAGGGGACATTGGGATCTTCAGCTTCCTGAAGGACTCGTTCATTAAATGACAGCCAGCTTATTTCCCGATTGATGTAGCGGTTGATTTTCTTCATGGTAATGCTTTTTAGAGATAAGGCATTTTTTTGTGAAATTGTTTATAGGATTGGATTAAATTTTTAAGAGCTTTTCCCCCTCTTTAAAAAAAGGTTTTATCTCTGTTTTTTTTATAAAGTTACTAAATGGAATTGGTTCTATTGGAGTTCCTGCTTTTTCATTTTGAATGAACAGTTCCCACCAACCAACAGAATGCCATTTATTATTTTTATGGCCAATATTATGGTATTCTGCACATTTTACAAAACCAAATGTTTCATGTAATAAAACGCTTGGATTGTTAGGCAAGGTAATGCCTGCAAGAAGGTTTGCAAATCCTTGTTCTTTTAAAATTGAAAACAAGCTGGTATACAAAGCCCTGGCAATATTTTTTCTTTGATGTTTTGGCGAAACATAAACTGAAACTTCTTTATTCCAGCGGTATGCAGCCCTGCTCCTATGATCAGAAGCATATGCATATCCTGCGATATTGTTGTCTACCTCACAAACCAAATAAGGACAGTCTTTTAGTATATTCTTAATCCGGGTTTTGAAATCGGGTATAGTTGGAATGTTTTCTTCAAAAGTTATTGGGGTATCAAGAATGTATGGCTTGTATATTTCAAGAATTTCAGGAGCATCAGATATCCTGGCAACCCGTATTTTAGCTTTTTTATTCACCACCAAATTCCATTAAGTAAGCTTTGATAAAACCATCGATCTCACCATCAAGAACTGCTTGCACATTCCCGGTTTCATAGCTGGTGCGAACATCCTTCACCATTTTGTAAGGTTGAAGAACATAAGAACGGATTTGTGAGCCCCACTCAATTTTTTTCTTTTGCGATTCAATCTGCATTTCTGCTTCACGTCGCTTGCGAAGTTCCAATTCATAAAGTTGCGACTTCAGTAATCGCATGGCATTTTCTTTATTACCCAATTGAGAACGGCTTTCTGTATTTTCGATGATGATACCAGTTGGTTCGTGTCGTAATCTTACTCCGGTTTCTACTTTATTCACGTTCTGCCCTCCGGCACCTCCCGAACGGAAGGTATCCCATGTAATATCAGAAGGATTTATCTCTATTTCAATGGAGTCGTCAATTAGTGGAGCTACAAAAACGGATGTGAAAGAAGTCATTCGTTTATTTTGAGCATTAAAAGGGGAAAGGCGTACAAGGCGGTGAACGCCGTTTTCGCTTTTCAAATAACCATAAGCAAATTCACCTTCAAACTCCATGGTGCAGCTTTTAATTCCTACTTCATCTCCTGCGTGTGATTCTGAAACTTTTATTTTGAAGCCTTCTTTTTCACCCCAACGAAGATACATCCGCATCAGCATTTCTGCCCAATCATTGCTTTCAGTGCCTCCGGCACCTGCATTAATTCTTAGGATTGCTCCGAGCTTATCTTCTTTTTTGCGAAGCATATTTTTTGCTTCAAGCTCTTCAACCAGGGTTAGGGATTGCTGATATTGCTCATCAAGCTCTTCTTCACTTGCTTCATCAGCTTCAAAAAACTCATAAAGTACAGTTAAATCTTCTACAGATTGATCAACCTTTTTATAAGCTTCCGTCCATACTTTTATGGAGCGGATTGCTTTCATTTGCTTTTCTGCTTCCTTGGGATTATTCCAGAATTCGGGGTCTTGGGTTTTTAATTCTTCTTCTTGTAATTGAATAATTTTTGCATCATAGTCAAAGATGCCTCCTCAGCGCATCCCGACGCTCAGCAAGCTCTTTGAGCTGCTCCTTTTGTATCATAACGTCTAATTTTATTAAAGACAAAAGTAGAAAATCAGGGGCGATTATTCAACCGGAAGCAAAATAAAAGGCCATCTGTTAATGTACAGATGACCTTTGGATAATATTATAATTTGTATATTACTGTGCACCCCAGGTTACTGTATGGGTACTCATAGAAATACATTGTAAGTTCATATCGGCTTTGATGGCTTCGTACATATATGCATTTAGCTCTACCGTGTAGCTTTCCCCGTTATTAGGCGTGTAATTGTTTAACCATCCGGTTGTGGTTACATCCAATGAATAATTGTCATTCTCAGGGTTGATCCCTGAACCAATGAAAACGGCTGTTCCATCAGTTTTATAGATTTTCACATTGTAAACATCAACATCGTCATCTTCTTCCCATTCAATTTCAATGTTTTCATTTGTATCATCATACTGGCAGTCTGTAATTAAAGGTGGATAAATAATGTCATCAGTTAAATTGTCCGTAAACTTAATATTTTCTCCATTCTCCATGTTTGCTGAAAATTCATACACTCCGGTTTGTGGAAGGCTTGTTCCAAAATTGTTTTCTTCTGTTTCATATAAAAAATTGTACTGCAACCCGTTGAAGGCAGAAAGTTCATATGCAACATCTATTACGTCTTTAGGTGAAGCAGAAACCGTTGTGAAGTTTTTATTGGAAACCGCGTGCAGGGATAAGCCATAAATCGTGTCTTGTTCTGTTTTTTTTGCAATTATGAAAGCGTCACCTACAGCAGAAGTAGCTGCTTCATCACTTTCACATGAAATTAGGGTGATAATAAAGATTCCAAGAATTAAATTTGTAATAGTTTTCATCTCATATAAATTGTTACTTGTTATTTGTATTGTATATTTTTTTAAAATAATGAAGCCAAAGCTTCAATTCCCATATTGATTTTCATTTTAAAGATGAAGACAGTTAAAAAAGGTTGCGGACAAACTAATTTTTTCTGCGAAAAATAAGCTTTAATTTAATATTATGCTTTTTTTCAACGTTAATTGAGAATATAATATTTTACCCGTTAAAAATTTTATAATGAAGAAGTCAACTATTGCTGTAGAAAAATTTCTGTCATTTAATTGTTCACAATCTGTATTTTCAAGTTTTGCTGAAGATTTAAAAATTGATGAAAAAGTTGCCTTAAAAATTGCCAGTGGTTTTGGTGGGGGAATGGCTTGTGCCGAAACATGTGGTGCTGTAACCGGAGCTTACATGGTTATTGGTATGAAACATGGGCATGTTGTAAATGAGCCTGATGCTAAAGTTGCAACAAAAGCAAGAATTAAAAGATTTAATGAGCTCTTTATTCAAAAACACGGAAGCCTTACTTGCAAAGAGTTAATGGGTGTAGATATTTCTACTGAAGAAGGGATGGAAAAAGCAAGATATGAAGAACTATTTGCTAAGTTTTGCCCTGCTTTTGTAGGATCAGCATGTGATATTTTGGAGGAGGAGTTTTAATTAGGGTGAAGCGGTTTCCAAACCGCTTACTTATGGCGAATAGAATTCGAAAAAAAGGGTTGCCATTACAGCAACCCTTCTTAACTCAAATTCAATATTCTAGCTTTCTTCTGAAAGATTTTCTTCAACCAATTTGATTTCTTTGTTTTCCTCAGGAAGAACACCCAGCATTTTTTTAATACGATAGTTGATTTTAATCGTTAGCAAATACATCACTGGTGAAATAAGCAAGGTTAAGAAAGTCGCAAAAGACAGGCCAAAAATTACTGTCCACGACATTGGTCCCCACCATGCTGTGCTTTCTCCCCCCAACGAGAAGTCAGGTTCAAAATGTGTGTAAAGCGCGATAAAATCAAAATTCAGTCCAACTGCAAGAGGAATTAATCCCAAAACTGTAGTAATAGCAGTTAAAAGTACCGGGCGCAGCCTGGTCTTACCAGCTTGAACCAAACAGTCGATTTCATCTTTTGTAGAAAGAAATGCTTTCTCGCCAAGCCCAAGTTCTTCACGTTTACGTTTCCGCATCAGATCAATATAATCAATCAGTACAATACCATTGTTAACAACAATCCCGGCCAGTGAAATAATACCAATTCCTGTCATGATGATCACAAACTGCATTTTAAAGATCGCCAGGCCAAGAAATACACCAATGGTACTAAATAATACTGTTGCCATGATAATCATTGGGCGGATGAACGAATTAAACTGGGTAATCATGATTAGGCTGATTAAAGCAACGGCAACAAGTAGTGCGAAGAATAAAAACTCACTACTTTCATCTTGTTCCTGCTGCTCGCCGGTAAACTCGTACTCATAGCCAAATGGCATTTTATAATTACTTAAAATCTGCCGTATACGATCATTGATTTCATTCGCATTATATCCTTCAAGTACGTTCGAACTTATGGTAAGAACACGCTTAAACTCAATACGGTTTACTTTGTCATAGGTAGATGAGTATTCATAAGTGGCAACCGACGAAATAGGAATCTCTTTGCCTTCAACAAGAACTTTTTGGTTCATCAAGGTAGATACATCGTTTCGGTATTCTTCCTTTAAACGAATAAAAATATCATATTCATCTTCACCGTCTTTGTAATCACCAACATCATAACCATAAAGCGAGTTACGGAGGGTCATAGCTATCTGGCTGGTCGATAATTCATAACGCCTGGCTTTTTCCCGGTCAACTTTAATCAGCATTTCAGGTTGATGAATGTTCACATCCAGTTTCAGTTCATCAATTCCAGGAATGTTGTCTTCGTTGATCATACTCATGAAATCATCGGTAATACGAATGAGCTGTTCAAAATCATCGCCCGATACTTCGATGTTGATCGGTGCCCCTACCGGTGGTCCCTGGTCTTCGCGTTCAACAAAGATTTTAGCCCCAACAAAATCTTCAAAGTTTGCAGAAAGTTCCTGCATTATGTCAGTGGTATTAAGGTCGCCCCGTAATTTGAATTCGACAAACGAAATTGAGGTTAACGATTTATTTGGGCTTTTTTCATTTTCAAACATATTGCCTTTGCCACTACCAACAGCTGTTGTTACAGATTTGATAATGTGTTTATAAGGGGCAATTGTATTATTAATGATTTCTTCAACCTGCCTGGAAGTTTCATCCGTTTTTTCGATTGATGTACCAAGCGGTAATTCCATCGTTACGAAAATTGTTCTCGGATCAATTGTAGGAAATAAGACTACGCTTGGCCCTCGTGCAAAATAGAACCCTATAGAGAAGATCAATAAAATAACTGTTCCAGTAAAGTAGGCATAAGGTTTCCATCCGGTAAGTGCATCCCGAAGCTGCCATTCGTAAAAGTTCTCAAGCCAAAGCAAAAAACGGGTTTGAAACCACCTTGCCAATGGGCGGAACAACAAAACGTTCAATATCATTAAAGCGGCTACTGTAACCAGTAGGTTTCCGATAACATAAATTTTTGGCAGGTAGAAAACAATAGAAATTGCTGCCAAAATACCAGCATTCTTAAACGATTTTTTCCAATTAACTTTTTGCCTGATATCATCAATTTTCATGAACCGGGCAAGAAATGGCGGGTTTAGGATTAGGGCCACAAAAAGAGATGAAGCTAAAACAACAATCAGTGTTTTTGGCAAAATCTTCATAAACTCACCAATTATTCCTTCCCACATCAGTAACGGAAAGAATGCAGCTAATGTGGTAAGTGTTGAAGCAATGATTGGGTATGCAATCTCACTTACCCCTTTTTTAGTTGCTTTCAGTGTTGAAAATCCGAGTCCGTGTAATCGATAAACGTTTTCTACAACAACAATAGCATTATCAACCAGCATTCCCAGGGCAAGAATCAAACCGTAAAGAACCATTGAGTTTAGTGTTGTGCCGGATTGTGATAAAATGACAAACGAAAGGAACATGGACATTGGAATAGCTAAACCTGAGAACAGGGCATTCCTGAACCCGAGGAACAGGAATAGGATGAAAATTACAAGCAACATGCCAAGGATGATACTGTTCTCCAATGTTGCGATCTCATTTTCAACATCAATTGACATATCATCTGTTATAATGATATCCAGATTCTTAGGTAATCGTCCACGCTCAAGCTGGTATTCAATTATTTGGTTAATTTTTTCGGTAGCTTCTAAAATATTGGCACCACTTTTTTTAATGACAGCCAGGCTTACAACGGGTTTATTATCAAGCCTTGATATGGTTGATTGTTCTTTGTATCCATCAACAACATCTGCAACATCCCGTACATAAACCGGTTTCCCTTCATTCAGTTTTATGATGGTGTTCCTGATTTGTGGCATGCTGGTATAGTCAGCCTCAGTTCGTACTACACGCCTGGTATTGTCGGCTGTAAATTCTCCGGCTCCGATTGTAACATTTTCGGCTTGCAGGGCAAAGGCCAGGTCTTCATAGGTTATTCCCCTGGCTTCCATTTTGTACGGATCAACATTAACCTGAATCTCTCTATCGTCAATCCCCCTGATTTTAGCTTCTGAAATTTCCATTAATCCTTCAAATTCATCTTGAAGAATTTCAGCATATTCTTTTAATTCCCTCATACTGAAATCACCTGACATGTTCACATTCAGGATTGGAAATTCAGAGAAGTTCAGGTCAAGAACGAGTGGGTCATCTTGTAAATCATCGGGAAGTTCTGAGTTGGCTTTGTCAACATTATCTTTTGTATCCTGCAAAGCCTGGTCAATATCAACGTTTGTATTAAATTCAACGATAATTGTACTTACATCCTGAAAAGAGGCTGATGAAATCTTTTTCACGCCGTCCATTCCTTTTAATTCCTTTTCAATTGGACGGGTTATCAGGTTTTCAATATCAACCGGAGAGTTACCGGGATAAATAGTTTGTACGAAAATGGTTGGGATAACAATTTCGGGGAATGATTCCCTCGGCATCTGGTTGTAGGAAAAGAGGCCAAAAAATACCAGCATCAATGTCAGAATATAAACCGTAGTTTTATTCTGAAGTGCTAAGTAAACAGGCCTGAATTTCCGTTGTATATTTTGTGCGCTGTCTATTATTTTTTCTTTGTTCATTACGTTGTTTTTAACTGCGTTCTAAATGAATTCATTAATTCGCTGTTATAACAGCCCCGTCAAAAACCTGGTTAAACCCTTCAGAAATTACTTTTGTACCTGGTTTTAAGCCTTCAGTAATTTCAGTCATGTTGTTGTCAGAAACACCTGTTGAGATGTAAACTTTCCTGGCAACCAAATCTTTTTCTTCCTGATTTGCTATAAAAGTGTAATGACCTTTAAAATCATCTTTAATTAGCAAGGAAGGAATTACGATGGCTTCTTCGGCACTATAATCGCGTAATTTTACAACGGCGTCCATGTTTGGCTTAATCAATTTGTCTTGATTCCTGAGATCGAGACGAATTCTGAATGTACGGTTAAAAGGGTCAATGTAGTTGCCAATCATAAGGACTTTAGTTTCAACATCACGTTCAATAGCCGGGAAACTTACAAATACCCGGTCGCCTTCGTTTATCTTGGTAAGGTACGTTTCGGCAACATCGGCATATATTTTCACTTTTTCAATATTAACCAGTTTGGCAAACGGTATTTGAGGGCTTGCTATCTGCCCTTGTTTCTGGAATATATTGTCGATAGTTCCATCCACAGGTGCTTTTATAATTGACAAGTCCTTTTGTGCCTTTAAACCTTCCAGCTGCTTTTCAAGTGATTCTTTAGTTGATTTTGCCTGAAGATATTGAAGTTCTGAACCGATATTTTGATCCCATAGTTTTTTCTGACGCTCGTAAGTGGTAACCGCAAGATCAAGGTTAACCTGGATTTGCTCAATATTCCGTTCTATGGGTTCGGCATTTAACGTTGCAAGAACAGTTCCTTTTGTAACCCATTGTCCTTCTTCAACAGGAATATCCAAAATTTGTCCTGAACCTTCAGGGCTTACATTCACTTCTTCTTCGGCTTCGACACTTCCGGTTACTTCAATAAAATGTTCAAATTTTTGCAGTTGAATCTCTTTTAGTTTCACTTCAACTTTGTCAACATCGTTGTATTTTTTAAGCTCTGCCTCAAGTTCTGAAATCTTAATTTCCAGCTCGTGCAGTTGTTGCTTATAGGTTTTTAGCTGATCTTGTTTTGACAACTCATCGCTGGCAGGAGCTCCACTGCAAGCCGCCAAAACCACAAGTAAAATCAATGCGAACAATTGATTTATTTTTTGCTTTTTCATCTTTTTGTTGATTATTGTTGTTGTTTTCATCTCATTATATTTTTTTAAACTTTAAGGTATTCGATGGAACTCGCTTAAGATGCTCCATCTCCTCAATCCATCGTTTCAGATGGCTCGTTTCATGTCTGATTATTTTCCGATTGCTTTATCAAGGTTAATTTTAGCATTTAATAGTTGAAGAACTGAACCAACCCATGCTCCCTGAGATTGGATGTACTGGGTTTCGGTTTGTGATAATTCAGTACTGCTTATAAGTCCGTTGTTGTATTTGATCGTTGTTTTGTCGTAAATTTTCGATGCTAATTTTTTATTATCAATATCGTTTTTAAGTTGGTCTACTGCACTTTCAATATCTGCAACGGCTGATAGATAGTCCTTCTGCAAACCCTGCACTGCTTGTTTCTGGTCATTTATTGATTTTTCGTATTCCATTTTTGCCTGATTAACTTTGGAAATACGCTGACCAGCTGAAAAGATTGGGACTTCGATGTTTACTCCAAGCATAGACGACTTAAACCATGGCACACTGCTTTTAAATAAGTTTGAGTTATCTCCAAAAGCCATCTTATTCCAACTGTAGAATCCATTTACTTTAGGTAAGTAGGCAGACTTTTCTAGTTTTAGAAGTTTTTCTGAAACCAGAGATTGTGTTTCAAGCATTCTGTAGTCAATGTGAGAGATGTGGTCAAATCCATAATCACTCTCGACATTGTTTAGCAATGGGTCAATAAACTGACTTAGATTATCTGTTAACTCAATTTCTGATTCAACATTAACTCCCATAGTGTACTTCAAAACCATTTTTGCAACCCTGATTTCACGCTTTGCTTTTAAGATTTCATTCTCAGCTTTTTTTGTCAATAGCTGCATTTGATCAACATCCTGTTCTTCTACAAAACCGTTTTCATAAAGCGCTTTTGAATCACTCAATAATTTTTCAGAATTACCAAGATTTTCTTTCATTACAGTAAGGTTCTCCTGCGCAACTAATACCATATAATAAGCTTGAGCAACTCCATGTTTAATTTCAATTTCAGTTTTTTCCTTTCCTTGAGTTGCTAGCTGCAAATATATTTTTGCAGAACCTACACCAACAATGTATGATCCATCAAAGATTAATTGATCAATTGAGAATCCCCAGCTGGAATTATATTTTTGTGCAAAAGATACCGGGAATGTTGCATCAACAGGAGTATCGTCTGGTATTCCCAGATTTGGCCAAAATTCTTTAGGGATAATTGCTACAGGTAGAGGGCTCTTGGCAGCATCAATATTCTTCACATATTCTGCATTCCCATTTATTTGTGGTAGTCCCATAGTAATAGTTTCCCAAATCTTTTTACGTGCAATATCTACGTCAAGTCCACTATTCTGGACCACGTACGAATTTTGCACAGCATATTCCTGTGCATCTTTTAAAGAGAATTCCTGAACCTCTTGTGCTATGGTTGTAATTGTTGTGAGAGCAACCAGTAAAAAGCTCAAAAATAGTTTCATCTTAGTTTTCATTCTGAACATTGTTTAATTGTTTTTTGAAATATGTAATTCCTTTTTCTGTACAAACTCCATGAAAGTGATAATCCAGCATCCTGTCAAATAATCTGATGTCCTTAATCTCTTTATCTCTAAATATTTCATTATCCGGATTGAACACCAGTAAAAATCTCCCTACTGCAAGTTTGGCTATTAATTCACTGTCAACTTCTTCCCGGAATAAGCCTTCTTTTTTCCCTTGTTCCATGATAGAAAGATTATCTATGTAAATTCGTTGACGTTTATAATCAGTTATTTTTTTAAAAGTTTCCGGGTAACTCTTTTTCAGGTCATATTCCAGATTGTTGTGAACGATTTTTATCATCTCGAAGATGTGCTTTCTAATCCAAAAGAAACGATCTATTGCATTTAGAGATTGATCTTCCTGTGAATGATAGCACTCGTCTTTCATCAAAATGTGATTTACAACTTCATCTACAAGTTCTGCTTTATCTTTAAAAAAGTGATATAAGGTTTTTTTAGAAATACCTAATTCGGTCGCTACATCATCCATTGTTACACTGCGTATACCATGGCGCAGGTACATTTGGCCAACTTGTTCAATGATGTATGTCTTTTTTTCTTCCATTAAGGCAAATATATGAATAAAAAAATATGGAAACTTTAAAAGTGTTTGAAGTTTCTTTTATTTCCAAAAATAAATGGCCTATTCTAAAAAACCGGTGTAAAACTATTCATTTAATAAAAGTTTCCTGCTTAGGAATCGGTAAATGAAGAAATAAATCGAGGAGTGGAGAAAATTGGTTTATGTATTTTCAGTAAATAACATATTTGCAATTTTCAGGTCAATAGAACGGGTGATTTTAATGTTTTCAATATTTCCTTCAACCAATGTAACAGTTTGTCCGGCAGTTTCAAATATCGATGCGTCATCGGTAAAGTGTGACCCTTTTGCATGTACGAAAGCTTTCTTTATTAATTTAACTTCAAACGTTTGCGGGGTTTGTACCAAACGGTATTTTTCACGATCAACAGATACGTTTTTACCATCGGTCAACTGGCGTATTGAATCGGTAAGTTTTATAACAGGTATTGCGCTTCCATTTTTAAGGGCACCTTCGTTACAATTTTGAATGGTTTGCTGTGAAACCAACGGGCGAACACCATCGTGAATAAAAACGATTCCTTCGCCTTTAATTTTTGAAAGGCCATTCCGAACTGATTCTATACGGTTTTCACCTCCGTTTGCCAGGGTAACTTCAGTATTAAAAGAATATTTTTTACATAGCTCATTCCAATATTGAATTTGATCTTCAGGCAATACCAGAATAATCTCTATTGAAGGATCAAAACTTGTAAAAGCTTCAATTGATCTCATTAATACCGGTTTTTTGTCAAGCTCAAGAAATTGTTTTGGAATTTGTGAGCCCATTCGCAAACCTTTTCCCCCGGCAACTATTAAAGCAAACTTTTTCAAACTATCAGATGTTTGAAACAAAAGTAATAAACCAATTTAAAATAAAGCTTGTATTTTTATCTGCTATCAAAATCAAATTAAATTCTAAACTTTTTAATGTTTTGACCATGAAGACAGTACTTAGTTTTTTAAACGACCTAAAAAAGAATAACACAAAGGAGTGGTTTAATGAAAACCGTAAACGCTACGAAGAAAGCAAAGAGAAGATGCTTTTTTTTACTGAATTGCTAATTCAGGAAGTTTCAAAGTTTGACGATGAAGTTTCAATGCTAAACCCTAAAGATTGTCTTTTTAGAATTTTCAGGGATGTTCGTTTTTCAAAAGACAAAACACCTTATAAAACCAATATGGGAAGTTTTATAACCCGCGGTGGGCGCAAAAGCCACAGGGCAGGCTATTATATACATGTGGAGCCCGGGAGTTCATTTGTTGGTGGCGGGGTATGGTGTCCTATGCCTGATCCTTTGAAGGCAATTCGTTCTGAAATTTATGATAATGCTGAAGGGTTTAAAGAAGTTATAAATGACAAAGGCTTCAAAAAGTATTATACTGGGATTATGGGTGAGCAGCTAAAAACTGCACCAAAAGGTTTTCCGAAAGATTTTGAAGATATTGAATTATTGAGGCATAAGTCTTACGCATTTGGTTACAATTTTGATGATAAAACGGTGAAAAGTGATGACTTTGTTGGGAATGTGGTGGATGCATTTAAAGAACTTTACAAAGTGAACCGTTATTTGAATGTAGCTATGGACAAATGGATGTAATTTTTTCAGATAAAATGGTTATTTTGATTTCCCAGCATGAAAATTGATAACATAATAGTGTGAAATTTTAACGTTCATTAGAAAAAAAGGGGGGTTCCCTATAAAAATAGGTATGTTCATATAATTTTTTAAAAAAGAGGGTAACATTTTGATTGGTCAGGGAATTAACAAATAGATAAGTTTCTTCCCAATCAACCCATTTTATAAAAAATTGCCGGATTTTAGGATCCGGCTTTTTTTATCCCATATTAAATGGAAATTTAATTTGTGTATAAATATCGCTTAATATTCTTTTTTGGGGTTTTTTGAAATTCTTCTTCGACTAATTCTATCCGGCTAATCTGGCTATATTTTGGGAGCTTTTTATTCGCTGATATTCTGTTAGATTCCATCATTTTTACCAAAGCTTCAGAAGTGAGTTGTTCAGCTTCAACACTTTCCTGTTCAGCATAGATAAGAGCGACCAGCGCGCCATTACGGTCAGCAACAACACATTCCTGTACAAAAGGTAAGTTTGACAGTTTGGCTTCAATTTCTTCCGGGTAAATATTTTGTCCGGATGGTCCGAGTAGCATATTCTTACTTCTACCACGAATGAAGATGTAGTTATTTTCATCAATTACTCCAAGGTCTCCGGTATGTAACCACCCATCTGGTTCAATAGCTTCTTGGGTTGCTTCTTCATTTTTATAATAGCCAAGCATTACATTGGTGCCTTTTACCATTATCTCACCAACGACATTGTACGGATCTTCAGAATCAATTTTGACTTCCATACGATCAACTAATTTACCTGCAGATGATGGCTGTGTTGTATTCCAGGCATCGTAAGAAATTAGGGGTCCACATTCGGTCATTCCATAGCCAATGGTAAACGGGAACCCAATATCACGAAAAAATACTTCAACATCTTTACTCAACGGAGCACCTCCAATTACAATCTCATGGAAACGGCCACCAAAGGTTTCAACAAGCTTTTCTTTAACCTTCTTTTTTAGAATTAAAGAGATGCCCGGAATTTTCATTAAGACTTTCATGACCGGTTTTTCGAGCGTGGGTAAAATTCGTTTTTTATAAATTTTCTCAATAACAAGAGGCACTGATAAAATCAGGTGGGGTTGAATTTCTTTAAAAGCTTTAATGATTATTTGCGGGGTAGGGGCTTTGGTTAAAAAAGTAATATGGCATCCTAATGTTACAGGAAACAAAAACTCGAACAACAATCCAAAAACATGGGCCATTGGAAGAAATGAAACAATCTTATCAGATGCTTTCAACGGCATAAATTCCCGTGCGAAAACCACATTCGAAAACAGGCTGCGGGCGGGAACCATAACCCCTTTTGTAAATCCGGATGTTCCGGAGGTGTAGGAAATAACTGTTAAAGCTTCTTCTTCCAGATCTTTTAAATTAAATTGTTCAGCACTAATGATTGGCACAGTTTCTTCTTTGAAACATTTCTTCCAGGTATTTTTTATGTTATCGTTTGCAGAAAAAAGAACAGAAAAATCTATCAGGTTAATAACTGCCTCAAGGTTTTTCATTTCATTGATATCAGCTTTCTCAAACAATTGATCGTTTGCAAAAAGTAATTTGGATTCGGAATGATTAATAATCTGATGGACATCCGATGGGTTAAAATCGGGAAGTACCGGAACGGCAACCGCACCATAACCAATGATTGCTATAAAAGTAATTGCCCAGTTTGAGGAATTTCGCCCAAACAATGCAACTTTATCTCCAGCTTTAATATTTTGTTCTTTAAAAAAAGAATGAACTTGCTGAATGACCTGAGCAGCTTCACCATATGTATAGCTACTCCCTTCATAATCTGAAAAGACAGGTAAATCCCAATTTGTTTGAAATGATTCTTTATACAATTGAATTATACCTTTCGGGCTTTCTCCTACAATCATTATAAAATCGGTTTTTAACTTTTTGTAATTAAAGCCATTTGTTGAATTGTATCATCAACATGTTCAGTTTTGTCCATGCCAATTGTAATAGCATGTACATTACCACTGTTCAAAACATATTTTAAAGATTGTGTGCGATGTTCTGAATCTTTAATTTTTCCTGCTCCATAAATTTTCATCCCGATTACCCCTTTGCCATTACTTTTCGCAGTTTTTAGTATTTGCATAATTTCTTCCGGTGTTCCATCCATACTGAATTGCTGAGGGTTAATGCGTGCAAGGATAATATCTACCCAGGGATCAGTTGCTGCAATCCTTAAAGCATCAATGTTATGGCAGGATACGCCAACCTTTTTTACTTCTCCGCTTTGTTTTGCTTTTGAAAGCTGATCGCGCATACTTTCTTTTTCGGTAATCCAGCTCCCGTTTTGCATGCAATGCAGAAGAACGATATCAAAATATTCAGTTCCTAATTCTTTTTTAAAGCGGTTCAGGGTTTCGTTTACCGGAACAACTTTATTCCAATCGTTATCTAAAGTCCAGATTTTTGTTAATACCTGGAAGTTATCCCTTGGAACTTCCTTAAAAAGTTCCCTTGTAAACGTATGGGTGCCGTAAAGATCGGCTGTGTCGATTAAGGTAATTCCACGATCGTAGGCATGGCGGGCAACTTTTAAAAATTGATCAATACCTGCACGAGTGAATGCAGATTCTCTTTTCCAGCCATTGTAACCGGTGCCCAGGGCAAGCCTTGAAGTTTTCATTCCAGTGTCACCCAGGACTACCTGGTCAATTTCAGCAGCCTTGGCAGCTCCTGTAAATACTAGTCCGGCAGAAACAGCCGAAACACCTGCTACTCCGGTTTTGACAAATTCTCTTCGGGTATATTTTTTCATGATTTATCAGGTTTTAAAGTTAATGTCAGAATAAAAAGTTAGTTTCAATCAAGATCAAAACCCTCAATATACAATAAACAACAGAACGATCAAAATGCTCACGGTTAATGATTTTCAAAAGCTTTTTCTGTGTTACAATTTTATTAATTTTGGTTTTTGTTTTTTTACTTACACTTTTAAATAAACAACTATGAGGAAAATTTTACTGGTTCTAATTGTGAGTGTTATGGGTCTGGGAGCAATTGCCCAGAATGTTCAGCTTCATTATGATATGGGCAAGGACAGAGGTTATTTAACGACAACAGTTGAAATGTTTAAGCCGGATAAATACGGATCAACTTTCTTCTTTATTGACATGGATTACGGTTCGGATACACGTGATGTTGATAACGGAATTTCTTCGGCTTATTGGGAAATTGCAAGAGCATTTAAGTGGAATGAAAACCAAAAGTACATGCCACGCGTGGAATATAACGGTGGTGTTTTTAAACTAAATGGTGAAGGCGAGCCTTTTGTCCCAATTGAAAATTGTTGGTTACTTGGTGTGGAACGTACATGGGCTTCTGCCGATTTCTCAAAAATCTTCACTTTTCAGGTAAATTATAAAAATATTAAAGATAAAGAAGATGCTGCTTTCCAGTTAACTGCAGTTTGGACAATTCAAATGGCAGATGGAAAATTTACTTTTATGGGATTTGCTGATTTCTGGAAAGAAGAAATGTTCTGGGGAACTGACTACCGTTTCTTAACTGAGCCACAAATTTGGTATAATGCGGGCAAACACTTGTCATTAGGGGGAGAAATTGAGCTTAGCAATAATTTTGTGGCTGATGAATTTAAAGTAATGCCAACCCTTGCTGCCAAGTGGACATTTTAATCTTTAGCAAAATAAAAGATGAATAAGTTTTTTAAACTTTCTGAAAACAATACAACGGTTAAAACTGAAGTTTTGGCTGGTATTACCACCTTTATGACCATGGCCTATATCCTTGCTGTGAACCCTGATATTTTATCGGCAACAGGTATGGATAAGGGAGCGCTTTTTACTGCTACTGCTATTTCTGCTGCTATTGGTACATTGGTAATGGCTCTTTGGGCTAAGCTACCTTTTGCCTTAGCACCGGGTATGGGGTTGAATGCTTTTTTTGCGTTTGGTGTTTGTCTTGGCATGGGCATGTCCTGGCAATTTGCTTTAACAGCCGTATTCCTGGAAGGTATTTTATTCATTTTGATGACCGTATTTAACATCCGGGAAGTGATTATAAATGCGATACCAAAAAGTATCAAGAATGCAATATCGGTAGGTATTGGTTTGTTTATTGCGTTTATTGGCTTAAAAAATGCAGGAGTTGTTGTTGACCACCAGGCAACTTTGGTGCACCTGGGTGATATGAAAAGTGCCGGTGTATTATTAGCGTTGGGCGGTATTGGAATTACCGGTATTTTATTAGCGCTGAAAGTTAGAGGTGTCTTATTAATTGGAATGATTGTTACAACGATTATTGGTATTCCGCTTGGAGTAACCCAGCTGCCTCATTTTGACTTTTCTGTGCCTTCAGTTTCATCAATTGCATGGCAATTTGAGTGGGATTGGGTAAACTCTGCAGAAGGTATCTTTACCATGATTACTGTATTATTCACATTCCTTTTTGTGGATATGTTTGATACTGTTGGAACTTTGATTGGGGTTTCAACCAAAGCTAAAATGCTGGATGAAGATGGCCGTATCCCGAAAGTTAAGCAAGCTCTTATGGCTGACTCAATTGGTACTACAGTAGGAGCTATGCTAGGTACATCAACAGTAACAACCTATGTAGAATCTGCTTCTGGTGTTGCGGAAGGTGGACGTACTGGTCTAACAGCATTAACAACTGCCATTTTGTTTATCTGTGCGTTATTCTTATCACCTCTATTCTTAATGATACCGGCAGCAGCAACAGCTTCTGCATTGGTGTTAGTTGGAGTAATGATGATGACTCCTGTATTGAACCTGAACTTAGAAGATTTTACGGAATCAATTCCGGCGTTCTTTACATTGGTTATGATGCCTTTTACATTCTCAATTGCTGAAGGTATCGTATTCGGTATGTTGTCTTATGTTATTCTTAAACTGTTTACTGGTAAGCATAAAGACATTTCGATTATTGCTTATATCCTTGCAATATTGTTTGTATTGAAATTTATTTTCATGTAAACATTGCAAGTCTGAAATATGAAAGAGGCCTTTCGAAAGATTGGTCTCTTTTTGTACTGAGGCTATCACTCGAAGTGATAGCCTCAGTTTCTCCCGGGTAGCCTTATTCTTTTACTCAGCAGGGATCTCAATATCAGATTTTGGTTGATCTAAAGTGAATATGATTAAAAACTCAGATTCACGTTTCATAAGCCTTAGCATTTCACCTTCCCAAACAACTTCTTCCCCATTTTTGGTACTCTTAACTGTTGCTTTTTGATTATTTCCTCCAATAATATTGATAACGTGTGGGCTTTTGTTAGTGATCCTGAAACTAAATGCATCTTCAATTAATTCGGCTCCCAAAAATTTCGCATAGAATTTGGATCTTTTCTTTGTAAGGGAAAAGTCCTCATATTCTGTTTTAAGATGAATGACGTTAACAGGCTCAAACAACACTTTTCTGCTTCCTTCATCAGCAATAATTAGTTCGAACTCCCCATATGTTTCAGGGATTTTGATCAGAATTTTTTCTTTGCTTTCCATGATGGGTTTTACATCAAAGCTTTGAGTCCTGTTATTTTCAAACCGGATGTAAGTGTTTGACCCATCCCCATCAAAAGGCCCTTTTATATAGGCTTCACTTTTAGCGATAAAATACCTGGGGATAACAAAGTTTTTTTTATCTGTTACTCCTTCTTTGACCTGAGAAAAAGCTTGAAAACAAATCAGGATTAGGAGCAAAAAAGTAAAGGATGATTTCATCTGTAAAAATTTTAATTTTAGAATAAGATTAAAATTCAAATTTGACAGATGGAACCGCTCCATCCGTCGCTCTCATATAAAATTTATTCATTCTTGTTTTTGTAACTTTTGAATGAAAAATTTAATGTTCGTTTCATAGCTTGACTGTATTATTTCATTAAAAATAGGGAATGTTCTTTTTATTTTAGACAAATTAGGTTTCTTAAACCACTAAACTGTAAGTAAAATACAACTGACAAAGAGGCTGTCACAAAAGAATAAAATCCAACCCGCGAAGAACGCATAAGATTACGCAAAGAACACTAAGATTCTAATATAGAAAGGCTTGACTCTTTGTGTCTTTTGCGGTTCCTTAAAATACTTAGCGGTTAAGTTAACTTTTGTGACAGCCTCTTAATACCATAAACCAACAAACCCAGAGACTAATGCCCCCGGGTTTGTTCATTTAAACCATAACCACGACTACAAGACAATGACAACACCATTGTAGAAGTCGATTATTTTTGTACGGAATATATATTCGTATTTTGCTTGTGCCAAATCACTTCTTGCTTTGGCAAGATTGTTTTTCGACTGGTTGTACTCAACAGAGTTAACCATGCCCACGTTAAATTTTTCTTCGGTATAGCGGAAAGCTTCCAGCATCGAAGTTACAGCTTTGTCGTTTGCCATATAACGTTTCAGTGCAGCCAATGCATTGGCGTAAGCCTGCTCAATATCCTGACGAAGTTGATTCTTGGTGTTTTGTACTTCCAATTCCTGGTTTACCACTTGCAATTCGGCATTGCTGATTTGTGTGCGGGTTTGGTTTTTATTGAAAATTGGAATTTGCAAATTCATACCAAAACCGTAACGCTCATTTGTTTTAAGCTGATCGCTAAAAGAGAGTTTGGCTCCTTGTGCATCCGTATATTTGTTGTTATAAGAATTATAATAATCAGCACCAAAAGAAAGGTTTGGATAAAGCTGGCCTTTAGCAATGGCTACTTGTTTCTTGTAAGCTTCCAATTGGTACACTGCACTTTTAATTTCAGGACGTACCTGAACCGCATTGCGGAAAGCATCCATTGAATTAATCATTGTACGGTTAGCTGTAATTACCGGTAATTCAGGGACCGTTATTTCAAAAGTTTCAGTAGAAGGTAGTTCTAAAAGCTGGTACAAGTTCAGGTAAGCCAGTTGAAGCTTATTTTCTTCGTTTACCAAATTAAGCTCTTCACGGGCGAACTGAGCTTCAATTTCAAGTAGGCTTCCTTTGGCAAGGCTGCCCGCATCAACCAGTTTCCCGGTACGTTCAATTTGTTGCCTGGTTACCTCAAGCTGATCTTTAGCAACCTGGACCAGCTCCTGGGAAAACAGAATTTCCAGGTAAGATGCTGCAATTAAAAGCATGATGTCGTCTTTCGCTTTTTGCAGGCTTTCGAGGCTGGCTTTTAGGTTAAATTCAGCTTCGTCAATTGAATTATTTAAAACTGAACCATTCCAGAGAGTTACCCCAGCACTTAAACTTCCCCGACTTGAGTTTGAATTTATTTCCCGATATGTATTATCAAAATTTAGCGAGCGCCCATAATTAAAACTGTTCCCCAAAGAACCGTTTAATGAAGGTAAGCGGTTGTTTTTAGCTTGTTGTAACTGATTTTGCTGGTAGTCAGTATTAACACCCTGCATTTTTATTTGAATGTTGTTCTCCAATGCGTAATCAATACACTTTTGTAAATCCCATACATTCTGGGCACTTAACTGGGCCGTACCCAGCAGCAAAATGGATACTACAATAGATATAAGATGTTTCATCTCTATAGGTATTTTAATTTGGTTGTCAATTGGGATTCTCATAATCAGGTTGATTAGGATTAATCATTATTTTACAAGCAAGATAATTGATTAAATCCACATGATCATTTATCCTTAACTTTTTTAAAATTAATTAAGCTAATTTAATGATTCATGCTGAGATGAACCCGGCTTATCCTTTATTTTCTTTTAGTTTTTTCGGATCGATTTTATCACCCTTAACTTTGTCTTCTTTCTCAAGCCCTGAAACGATTTCAATGTTAATTCCATCAGAAAGACCTGTTTCAACTTTGCGCTTTTCGAAGGTATGTTCTTCTTCATTCGTAAGTATTTCTACAAATGATGAATCATTTTCAAATTTTAACATTCCTTCAGGAATTACCATTACGCTGTCTCTACGGTCAAGAACAATATTTGCATTTGCGGAATATCCTGCACGGATAAACTGATTTTCTTTTAGTTCAACATCAGCTTTAATTTCAAATTGGATTGCTCCGTTCTCTTCAATCCCTTTTGGTGAAATGTACTCCAAAATAGCCTGGAACTTTTCTTTCTCAATAGCACCAATCTCCAGTTCAATTGGCATTCCTTCCTTAATTTTTCCAACTTCAGTTTCATCAACTTTACCTTCAAAAATCATGTCTTTCATATCAGCAACTGAAGAAATGGTCGTGCCATCATTAAATGTGTTGGACTGAATTACTGAATTACCAACTTCAACCGGAACATCCAAAACCATTCCGTTTATGGTTGAACGAACCAAAGTGTTTGTTGCGGATGCAGCCTTTTTAGTTACACCGTTCTTAATCAATTCCAGATTGTTTTCTGCCGAGTTTACTTCTTCTTTTGCAGAATCATAAGCAACTTTTGAGTTCTTAAATTCTTCGTATGAGATTACATTTTTATCGAAAAGCTTTTGCTGACGGTCGTAATCAATCCTGGCATCTTCAAAATTGATTTTTGCACGGTTTAAACGTGATTCAGCAGCATTCAGGTTTACCATATCAGGAATAATTTTAATTCGTGCAATAACCTGTTCTTTTTTCACAAAGTCCCCGGCTTCAATGTAAATCTCATCAATAATACCTGAAACCTGTGGTTTAATCTCGATTTCCTGGCGTGGAACTACTGATCCTGTTGCTACAGTCTTTTTAATTACGTTTGAAACAAAAGGTGCTTTTGTTTCGAATACATCGGGCTTTTTCTTCGATTTATTATATAGGAAGAAGATGGTTCCCCCAAAAACCCCTACTAAAAGTACAATTCCTAAAATTTTGAAAATCTTTTTCATACGTGTATATTTTCAATTATTATTTCTGCAATTCTCGTATTAAAACTTTTGTTTTAAAAAACCAACCAACGGTATGGAATTCACATAAAAAATTTAATCATTTCTGTTTATAAGTAATAATGAAATTTATTTATGTTCATTTCATGGTGCTAGTTTTATTTTGTTTTCTTTTTATTTCTGAATGATTAAGTTTTATTATTCGTCCCTTATCGCATCAATTGGTTTTATGCTGATGGCACGTTTTGCTGGAATAAGTCCGGCAAAAATTCCGGAGATAATCAGAACAAAAAGTGCTAGCATAGCCATATCGAAACTAAACTCAGGCCTGCGGAAGAAAATTTCATCCGGGTTACCTTGTTCAAGAGCAAAGTTTAACAGCTCAAGCAAACCCACACCGAGCGATAATCCGATATATCCTGCAATCGTTGTCAGGAATACACTTTCAGCAACGATGTGTTTAATAATTTTTGCGGGTGTGGCCCCAATGGCACGCTGAATTCCGATTTCCTGTGTGCGTTCTTTAATGATTACCAGCATAATGTTACTCACACCAATAATTCCGGCAAATAGAGTTCCAATACCAACAATCCAGGTTAATAGTTGAATACCATTAAACAGGGCGGTATATTTTTTCCATTCTACTTCAATATTGAATGAGGCTACAGCCTGATTGTCATCAGGCGCTATGTTGTGCCGCTCTTTAAAAAGAGCCTTTAATTTTGTTTCTAAAACACTTACAGGAGTTCCTCTTTCAGAAGTTATTGAGAAGAAATGAATCTCATCACCATAATTATAAGCTTGCTGCATCGTGGTGAAAGGAATGATAATGGTTTCTTCTTTTTGTCCTCCAAAGCCAATTCGGGTTTCAGGATGAATTACGCCAACTACTTGAAAATATACTCCGCTTACTTTCAGGTATTGCCCAATTGGATCTTCATCATTGTCAAACATTACTTCATGAACACGTTCACCAATTACACAAACTTTTCGTTTTTGTTTTACATCAATTTCATTGAGCAAACGTCCTTTAATTGGTGTCCACGGATCAATTTTGAAGTAGTCAGGATAGTCCCCGTAAATATTGAATGATCCGGTTTTTTCGCCACGAATAGTATTGTCACCGGCACGTTCTCTCCAGCCAAATAAACGGGGTGAAATATATTCAACTTCTTTCACATTTTGGCGGATATATTGAAGGTCCTGATTGTTGTAATTCCAATTACGTCCTCGCTGAAATCCCTTATAAGGTACACTTGTACGTTCTGACCAGAAAAAAGCTGAGTTGCTTGCAAAAGCTTTGATGCCATCCATCACCCCATTTTCAAGAGCTTTCCCTGCACCCGACATAATAATCAGCATGAAGATTCCCCAAAACACACCGAAGGCGGTCATGAAACTCCTCAGCCTGTTTTTCTTAAGGGCACTTATTATTTCTTTCCAAAGATCTAAGTCTAACATTGTTTTTAGTTTTATCTATTCGTCACGAAGCGCTTCAATAGGGCGGATCCGGGCTGCTTTTTTTGCAGGAATATAACCTGCAAGTGTACCTGAAATAACCAATAATAACGTAGACATAGCTGCTACACCAATATCAACAGTTGGATTGCGGAAGAGGGTTTCACCACGGCCACTATTGGTTGCTGCGGATGCTTCGTACGATTTTTCTACAAAAAGATTGATAACTTCCATGATTCCTGTCCCAAGTACCAGGCCAATGTACCCTGCGATTGTTGTAATCATTATAGATTCAAGCAAAACCAGCCCAATTACAGAGCGTGGGCTTGCGCCAATCGCTTTTCGGATACCAATCTCTTTGGTGCGTTCTTTTACTACAATAAGCATGATGTTGCTTACACCAATAATTCCGGCAATTAGTGTAAATACCCCAATAATCCAGATGAAAATTTCAATTGCATTAAATATTTTTTGGGTTTCAAGGTAGGCCTCCATCATATTGAACATACCTACTGCATTATCATCTTTCGGGTCAAAACGGTGTTTTCTGGCAAAAGTATTTTTAATATTTTCCTGAATCGCTTTTGTCTCGGTCAGCGTTTTGCCTTCATTTGTAATCGCAAAGTTGTGAATTCGGTTTGAACCATTAAAAACAGTTTGTGCAGTAGTTACCGGAACATTTGCAGTACGGTTTCTGGTTGAACCTGGTTCTGTATAGACACCTACAACTTTAAAAGGTATATTATTAATTTTCAAATACTCACCAATAGCATCTTTGTCATTAAAAAGTGCATCATAAATATCTTTGCCGATAACAACGGATTTTCTTCTCTGACGTATGTCAACCTCATTAATGAAGCGTCCTTCAATAATTTCATATTGTTCAACCTCTAATAAATCCGGATGGCATGACATTACTGTATATTGACCATATTCACCTTGGTACGTAAGGTTTGTATTGCCCATCCAGAACCTACCGGAAACTGCTCCGACTCCCTTCATATTTTTTAAAAGAGTATGGTCATCATTATGGAACTGAATTGGCCGGCCTTCTTTTAAACCATCGTATGGCATACTGGTTTCACCTGTCCATATCCACATGGCATTTACAGCCTGGTTTTTAAAGTTTTCGGAAACACCATTACTAAGTCCATTGCCTGAACCTAAAAGGACCATCAGCATAAAAATTCCCCAGGCAACAGAAAAGCCGGTAAGGAAGGTACGCATCTTATTTTTTTTGATGGTGGCAAGGATCTCCTGCCAAATATCAACGTCAAACATGGATGAAGATTAAGCGGTTTGCAATTCTTTTGAGTACTTATAGCGGAATTCACTTAAATCACCATTGCGAATGATCTGGTCAATTTGTCCGTCTTTCAACCGGATAATCTTTTGGGTCATTGCAGCAATATCGTGTTCGTGGGTTACCAGAATAACAGTAATGCCTTCGTTATTAATTTCTTTCATGATCTCCATTACTTCGTACGAAGTTGAAGTGTCAAGTGCCCCGGTTGGTTCATCAGCAAATATCACCTGTGGTTTTGAAATTAATGCACGCGCTATGGCAATACGCTGTTTTTGTCCACCTGACAATTCGTTTGGCATATGGTGAGCCCATTCTTTCAGGCCTAACTTGTCAAGGTACTCCATCGCTAACATATTTCTTTTCCTGCGTTTTACCCCTTTGTAATAAAGAGGAAGTGCTACGTTTTCCATGGCATTCTTAAACGAAATCAGGTTAAACGACTGAAAAACAAAACCAACCAGTTCATTTCTGAGTTTGGCTGCTTTTTTCTCACTCATATCAACAATATGCATCCCGTTTAAATGGTAAGTTCCCTGGTCGTAATTGTCCAGCATACCAAGGATATTCAGGAGTGTAGATTTTCCCGAACCTGATGATCCCATAATGGAAACAAACTCCCCTTTGTCGATGGTCAGGTCTATTCCCTTCAAAACGTGAAGCTTGCTGCTACCCATTTCATAGGATTTGTGAATGTTGTTTAATGTAATCATGGTTTTCTGGTTTCTGCTTTCTACTTGTAAAATTGTTTATTCTATGGCTTAAATCGATAATTTATTCGATGAACAGCGGGTTTTTCTATGTAAATGAACTCGTTTTTGCTGATATTGGTAAAACAAACTACCTTTTGATACAGCTTTTACACTTTGTACGACGAAGAAGTTTTCAATTCGTTACAATTGAAGTGAAAAATAAACGATCTGAGATTAGTCCACAAGAACCATGCAATTAATAATTCTTAAAAAAATGAAGAAAGTGTTATCAAAAAAGTATTTTCAAATTAAAGGAATTGGTTTGAAGCAGCTTTAATTTTTAGGGCTCTTCTCTCCCGGAAACTAAAATAATAACCAGTTATGAAATGTCAGACAGGCAATGGCTTTGCATGAACATGACCACCCCGTCCCGTTTATTACCGAAGGTGGTTTATATTAACCTCAACTTCCCATTTATCACAACACCATCAATCCCCATTTTTTTAGCAGAATTAACTGCATCTTCAGCGGTATGGACAATTGGTTCACCTTTACTGTTGAAAGATGTGTTGATAAGAGCTTTGCAGTTATGTTTTTTATCAAGGAAGGTAAGCAAATCCCAGATATATGGGTTTTGTTCGCGCTTAAATAAAGTTTGTATCCGTGCTGTTCCGTCAACATGAACCGCTCCTTCCAACTCTTTTTGTTTTGCGGGCAGGATATCAAAATCAAGCAGCATGAATTCACTAAGATGATGAATGGATTGCAGCCCCGTAAAGTATTTTGTATTTTTTTCGGGCATAATTGGGGCAACTGGTCGGTACCATTCGCGTCCTTTATGCTGCATACTAATTTTTTGTGCCAGCTTTTTGTTGTTTGCCAGGCAAAGCAGACTGCGGTTTCCCAACGCGCGGGGCCCTGCTTCCCCATTTTCATTACAGACACCGATTATTTTACCTGCTAACAACACTTTTGCGGTATTTTCAATGTCTCCAGCTGTATATTCAATTTCAGTATTGGAGATGTTCCAGTTATTCAGGTAAGGAGAATGAAGTTTAACTTTCCCATGCTTTTTCCACTCAGCAAAAGCAGCAGCGCCAAGAGCTAAGCCAGAATCTTCGGTACATGGGGGAATAAAAACTTCATTGAAAATATTTTCATTAATAATACGCGTATTTGCTACAATATTTAATGCACAACCACCAGTATAATATAAATTGTTGGTTTGAGTTTTTAGCTGAAGTTTTTTAAGGATTTTGACCGTTTCCTGAACAAATAATTCATGCAGGGTTGCGATACAATCCAGAATGAAAGGATGCTTTTGGTCAAATGATTTCAGATCGATATTCCAGTCCGCTTTTACTTGTTTGAAAAAAGCGGATTTATTACCCCAAATATCCGTGAAGAAGTTGTTTTTTTGGAGCCAATCTTCCAGTTCTTTTTTGTATCTACCATGCCCGGCCAAACCCATCATTTTACCGGGTACGGAGTTTTGCTCGCTAAGTTTTGCACCAATCACAGAAAAAACCAGGGCATTGACATTGAAAATGGAGCTTAAGTACTGGTAATCCCAATGTGCCTCGATTAGTTTAATTTCGTTATTTAAATAATACCAGGCAGAAAAGTTACTTAAGCTAGCCCCACCATCAAAATGAACAAGCAGGCTGTTTTCTTTAAAGTTGCCAAAGAATGGCAAGCAGGTAAAAACGTGTGCTAATTCGTGGTTTAGTGCCCAGGCATTGGCTTCACGTCCAAACCACCAGCATTTCCCAGCTTCCAAATCGGTTGACAGATCATTTACCAATGGTGCTTCAAAACGGCAATCCCCCTTTTTTGTTAGAAAGGTCCTGCCAACAACATTGTCCACAAAAACCAGATCGAAATCTTCTGCCAGTAACTTCTTTTCTTTTAAAATAGAATAAAGTTCTTCGTATAATTTGTTGTCACGTTTTCTGCGTGTTAATCGTTCAAGTTGAAAAAAATGTTCCACTTTACCATTTCGCATAATGCATAGGTTGTGGTCATGCACATAAAACGGGTGCTCATATTCAAAGCGGTCCTGAATTCCGTATATAGCCAGAGTTGCTTTACGTGGATTCATCTATAGGAATTGCAGATAAATAACAAGAGCGATAAAAATATACAAAAGCACATTGGCCCAGAATTGCCTTTTCATAAAGATTAGGTAATTTGAAATAAGGCAAGAAAGTGGGAGCGCCATAATAACGAGTATTTCCTGCGATACTGAAGGAACAGCGATTAATACTATAATTGAAATAATAAAAATGATTAAAAATATCTGGAAGAATTTTCGGGTACTGATTTTCTTTTCATCGTACTGACGGGCTAAAAAGAAACTTGACAGCAAGGTTAAAACAATAAGAAACCCTAAATAAATAAGTAGGGAGATATTGCTTTGTAGTAGGTTATTTTGACTGAGAAAATTTTGCTCGATACTTTGCTTAAATAAAATAATGTCATCAAACAGGAAGTAATATGAAGATGCAAATACCCAAGGCAAAATGAACCCAAAAATTGGAAGTACAAAATTTCTCCATTCGTTTCGTTTTCGGATTATCATGAAGCCAAACCAAACCATCGGGAAATAGAAAACCAGATTGAGATAAAAGAGGGAGCCAATTCCAATTAAAAAGCCGGCATCGAAGGCATTTGAGTGCGCTACATGCTTATCGTATGATTGAAAAATACGACGAATTGTAAAGAGCAAAAAAAGTAATCCAAAATAAACAGGGTGCAAAGTGTGCAAGGATAGTATCCCGCTAATTATTAGCACAAATATGTTTGCAATTAAAAATGTTCGTATCCGAATAAAAGCAAAAGTTGTATTTAAATTAAGGACTAAAAATGATAGGATTATTACAAAAACCATAGCCAGCAGGTTGTTCGCCAGAGCCGATTTACCTAAAAGTTGATGAATGGGTTGATACAAAATCATACTGTCTTCTCCCTGATAAAAATGAAAGAATTCGGGGAGAATAAGTGACCTGATCCATAAAATGGTAACCACCAGTGGGATCAGGATAAAATGGTACGCCTGGTTTGTTTTTAATAAGCGAAGTATCATGTTTTCAAGTCAAAATTTAAAAGTAATAAGTCAAAAGAACCTATCAGAAAGACTAATAAAACCAACTTCTATAAATCGAAACCTAAATCTTTTCGGTAATACTTTCCTTCAAAATTAATCTTTTCGGCATTAACGTAAGACTGGTCTAGCGCTTTTTTCATTGAAGGGCCATAAGAGCTTACAGCAATCACGCGCCCACCAGCAGTTACAATATCACTTTCTGCTTGTTTTGTGCCTGCATGGAAAAGAATACTATTTTCACATTGATCGAAGCCAGTCATTACTTTACCATTCTCATAGCTGCCCGGGTAACCCCCAGATACAAGCATTACAGTAACTGCGGAGCGGTCATCAATTTCAATAGACTGTTCAGCCATGGTGCCATCAGCAGCAGCTATAAGCAAATCAACAAAATCTGATTTTACGCGCAGCATTACAGCCTCGGTTTCAGGGTCGCCCATTCGAACGTTATACTCAATCACATAGGGTTCACCGTCGACTTTAATTAACCCAAAAAAGATGAAGCCATTGTAAGGTATGCCTTCTTTTTGAAGACCATTAACGGTTGGTTTAATAATGCGATCTTCAATTTTTTTCATGAAAGCTTCGTCAGCAAATGGGACTGGGCTAATTGCTCCCATTCCTCCGGTATTCAGTCCGGTATCTCCCTCACCAATTCGTTTATAGTCCTTTGCTTCTGGCAGAATCTGGTAAGCTTTACCATCGGTAATTACAAAAACTGAAAGTTCGACACCAGATAAAAATTCTTCAATAACTACCTTGCTGCTGGCAGCGCCAAACTGGCCATCCAGCATTTCTTTCAGAGAAGCTTCTGCTTCAGGCAGGTTATCAATAATCAATACACCTTTACCGGCAGCCAAACCATCGGCCTTCAATACATAAGGAGCCTGCATTGTTTTAAGGAAAGCAATTCCTTCTTCAAGTTTATCCCTGGTGACTGATTTATATTTTGCCGTTGGAATATTGTGACGCTCCATAAATTCCTTCGAGAAATCCTTTGAGCCTTCCAGCATTGCTCCGTGCTTTTGAGGACCAACTACTCGAATGTTTTTTAATTCTTCATCAGCAATGAAAAAGTCATGTAACCCTTCTACTAAAGGAACTTCAGGGCCAACAACAACCAGATCAACTTGTTTTTCAAGAACCACTTTTTTCAAGCCTTCGAAATCAGAAACACCAACAGGAATGTTTTCTCCTAAAACTGATGTTCCTGCATTACCCGGAGCAATGAATAATTGATTGACTTTTGATGATTGTTTGATTTTCCAGGCCAGGGCGTGTTCCCTTCCACCTGAGCCGACGATAAGAATATTCAACATGTGACTAAATTTATTATATAGCAATTTTTAATTTTTCTTTTGCTGAAGGAATTGAGCCAAACCCGTACCC
This sequence comes from Prolixibacteraceae bacterium, assembly GCA_028282195.1. Classification (GTDB taxonomy): domain Bacteria; phylum Bacteroidota; class Bacteroidia; order Bacteroidales; family Prolixibacteraceae; genus Sunxiuqinia. The sequence goes on along the minus strand of JANQII010000205.1, from coordinate 5,365 downwards.
TTGTTTTTTCAGTTTTTTAATAATGACTGGCAGTGCCTTTTTCAGTTTCCTGATCGATTTTTTTGAATCATGAAATGTAATAATTGAGCCGGGTCGAACTACTTTCATTACATTGTTGACGATATCTTTTGCTTTCTGACTTTTTTTATAATCGCAACTGATTATATCCCACATCACAATCTGGTAGTGATGCTTTATTTGTTCATATTGCGATTTTCGCATCCATCCGTGAGGAGGACGAAACAAATCAGACTCGATATATTTTGAAGCTTCAATAATATTTCTGAAAAACTTCTTGTTTGACGTTTTTAGTCCTTGCAAATGGTTAAAAGTATGGTTTCCCACCTGATGACCTTCTTTCAGGATACGGGCATAAATATGCGGGTGCTTTTTTACATTTTCTCCTACACAAAAAAAGCAAGCCTTAATGTTTTCTTTTTTTAATAAGTCAAGGATCCACGTGGTAGCTTCCGGTACAGGACCATCATCAAAAGTAAAGTAAACCTGTTTCGTTTCTTCACCAATACGCCATAAAGCATCGGGAAAATAACGGGTTAAAAACCAGGGCAACCGTATGCGTGGATCAAAACGCTGCATTAATTCACGGAACTATAAAGTTCAAAGTATTTGTTAAACTTCTGAGTTATTTCTTCGGCAAGGTCATCTTGTTTATACTGGTTGGTTATCATGCCCATTTCGCGCATGAAATACAACAAACGCTGAATTTCTTCATCAACAGATGCAATGTATTTACCCTCTAATGATAGCATGTAATCAATCTCAGATTCATATGTTGCAAGAATCTGTTCAATTACCTTTTTCCCTTTTTCCAGTTGGTCTGCTGCAAAATAATTCTCTGCAATTTGAATGGAGAAATAATTAAACGGAACAATTTCGTGAGGTATTAACTCAAGGCTTCTGTCCAGGACACGGGTAGCTGAGTCTTTTTTGTTTTCTTTTATCAAGGCTTCTGCTAAACGGTTGAAATTATTCCTAATATTCATCATCATCCGTTGGTTATTCTCATCAATGTAAACTTCAGGATCGTTCATATTTCCCCATTTAAACTCTTTCATAAACAGCTTGTACATTTTTTCGGTGTTTACAGATCCGAAATGAATACCTGTACGAGGTGATTTAACAGGGGTAAACCGATAAGCCAATCCTTCAATTGTGAAATAATCCTGTAATCCTAAATACTTATCCCTGCCAACAGTAATTGCGTAGTAAATCGGGCGCTCCCAGTTTGAGTTCGCAATCATATCAAGTACCATTAGTTCGTCTTTGGTAATGTAATTTTTATTTCCAAAATCGATAAAAATGGTATCAACTATCTGATCATATAAATTCTCTGGAACAACTTTATTTCGAATGACTGCTTCTTTGTCTACCTTCAGGAATAATTTTTTAGAAGGGATGTAAGAAGCATTATCTGCTTGTGTAAGTTTTGTTCTTGGGTCATCATCTTTCACAAAATTAATAGCTCTTTTAAGTTCAACAGCACCTTTAATTCGTGGATCATTCATTAAATAAATCACGTCGTTGGTTCCCTGTACGTACTGATCTTCAGTGAAAGAAATTGGAAGAGGTTCAGACTCGTAAGCTTTTCGTTTCATTTGGTCAATATACCAGTCTGTTTGCAGGTAGCTTAGGTTACAAACACGCACATCAGTACGAACCCCTTCTACTTCCTGGTTGTACCAAAGAGGGAATGTATCATTATCCCCATTGGTGAAGATTATGCCATTCGGTTCGATGGAATTCAGGTAATTGGCTCCGAAGTCACGGGCTGTATAGCGCCCTGAACGGTCATGGTCATCCCAGTTTTCACTGGCCATAATTCCAGGCACAAGGAAAAGGCAGATTGCTGTAACACCTATGGCACTGACAGTTTCAGGTACGTGCTTTTTCAAACCTTCAACTATCGCTAAAACACCCAGGCCAATCCAAATGGCAAATGCATAAAATGACCCGGCATAAGCATAATCACGCTCGCGAGGTTGGTGCGGATATTGGTTAAGGTATATTACGATAGCCAGCCCTGTCATTATAAATAACAGAAATACCACCCACATATCCTTTCTATGACGATTATAGTGGAAAAAAGCACCAATAAGCCCAAGAATAAGCGGGAGGAAATAGTAGGTATTTCTTGCCTTATTATTTTTCATATGAGGCGGTACTTTGCTTTGATCCCCTAGCCGGGCTGAATCAATGAAATTAATTCCGCTAATCCAGTTTCCGTTTAAAATATCACCATGTCCCTGAATATCATTTTGGCGTCCGGCAAAATTCCACATGAAGTAGCGGAAATACATATGAGCAACCTGGTAGCGAATAAAAAATGTAAGGTTTTCCACAAACGTTGGAAGCTGAATAGTTTCAACCTCGCCACTTGGGCTCGTTACCCTGGCAGGCTTTCCTTTTATGCCCGCCCAGCTTTTATAGTCTTGTACATGTTGCGGGGAACGGCTCCACATGCGAGGGAAGAAAGTCGTATAATCAGAATCATAATTTGCACTTTGGCGCATATACGAAATAACATACTTCCCATCTTTTTGAATGTAATAAGGCTTGTCGTTTACATATGGTTCGTCAGAATCAAGAGGCGTGTTGTAATACTGCCCAAAGATGAGAGGACGGTCTCCGTACTGTTCACGATTCAAATATCTTAGAAGGGAGAAAACATCATCCGGGCTGTTTTGATCCATGGGGGTATTGGCCGAAGAACGGATTACAATCATTGCAAATGAAGAGTAACCAATCAGGATTACGGTAACTGAAACAAGAATTGTATTCCAAAGTACCAGTTTTTTCCTGATGGTATATCTGATTCCAAGAATGATTAAACCGATTAGGACTAAGGCATAAATAATAACCCCGGTTTTATAAGGCAAGCCAAAACCATTTACCAAAGCAAGCTCAAACCATGTAGCTATGGTAACAACTCCCGGAATAATTCCATACATGATTACACCAAGGATAATCATGGAAACCAGGAAGCTGGCAATAATTCCATTCCGGCTAGCAGTATATTTTTTGTAATAGTAAACAAAAACAATAGCAGGAATAGCAAGTAAGTTTAGCAGGTGAACACCAATAGACAATCCCATTAGGTAGGCGATTAATACAATCCATCGGTTAGCCTGAGGTTCATCTGCTACATTTTCCCATTTCAAAATGGCCCAAAAAACGATGGCTGTAATTAAAGAAGAAGAAGCATACACTTCACCTTCAACCGCTGAAAACCAGAAAGTATCTGAAAAAGTATAAGCTAATGCACCCACAGCTCCACTACCTAAAATGGCGAGAATTTGCCCAAGGGTTAATTCACCTTCGTTTTTAACCAATTTTTTGGCAAGGTGTGTAATTGACCAGAATAGAAATAAAATAGTGAAAGCACTTGCCAATGCTGATAATGAGTTGATCATCATCGCTGCTTTGTCAGGGCTCGCAAAAATAGTGAAAAACCGACCAAGAATCATGAAAAAAGGAGCACCCGGAGGATGGCCGACTTCCAGTTTAAATGAGGTGGTTATAAACTCTCCACAATCCCAAAAACTGGTCGTTGGTTCAATGGTCATTAAATAAACAATGGCCGAGATCAGAAATACTGCCCAGCCAACAATAACATTCAGCGATTTATAGTTTTTCATGCCAATTTCAATTCAGGATCAAATATTATCTGCGAAGATAACATATTTGTTTCAAGTAGAAGAAATTGAAATTGATTTTGAATTGGGGTAAGTTGATTTACTGATCGGATGAATCCAAATCATCCGATCAGTACAGTAGATTTTTTACTGCATTGAATGAAGAGCAACCCGGTTGCCTTCTGTGTCAATAAAGTGGGCAATAAAACCATGTTCCCCGATTGATGTTTTTGGAACAAGTACTTTACCCCCGTTTGCTTCAACCCTGCCTAGCTCATTATTAAGGTCGTTGTCACAAACAAAATATACAACAGATCCTTTATCTGATGGCTCGTAACCTTCGCCTTTAACTAATGCTCCTGCGGCATTCTGTCCTTCCGGCACCCATTTAAATGCTGCCATTTGTGAACCAGGCATGTCCATATCCATCATTTCTTTTTGAAGTACTGCGGCATAAAACTTTTTTGCCCTTTCAAAATCGCTTACTGGAATTTCAAACCAGCCTACTACATTCTTTTCCATACTTAATTTGTTTAACTGTTTAAATAATTAATGTTTCATACAAATTTCCATTCAAAAAAAATCTTTTAAAATGGCTTATATGACAAATAAGAGGGTTATATTTGCCATTATTAATTTGCATGATTATGAAAGTTGCCATATTGTGTTTTGAAGGAGTGATTCATAGCAGTGTTTTTGGTCCGTATGATATTTTAACGAGAACAAACGGAATGATTAAACAGTTCGATCCGGAAAATCATTTTCGTTTTGAAGTTGAAATTTTGAATACGAATGAAAATCAACAGGCAGGGTTTGTCCCGGGAATGAAGAGTTGGAAAGACAGGGATACAAAGTATGACCTTGTGATTATCCCTGCTATGGATACTCATTTTGTTACTAAAGTTCTTGAGCGGGAAAATGTGTTGGTTGAATGGATTATTAAACAATACAAGCAAGGGGCAGAAGTAGCCAGTATTTGTATGGGGGCTTTTCTGCTTGCAAAAACCGGACTTTTAGATGGTAAAATGGCAACAACCCATTGGCATGGACGCGATTTGTTTTTGCAAATGTTTCCCAATATTACATTGGTAGATGATAAGATTATTACTGATCAGGATCGGATTTATACCAGTGGGGGGGCCTTTTCATTTACTTCTTTAATTATTTATTTGGTTGAAAAATATGTTTCGAAAGATATAGCGACGATAGCTACCCGCATATTTATGATTCATTTACACGATTCAGTTCAACGGGTTTATAGCATTTTTACATTGCAGAAAGACCATGCCGATGATTCGATTAAAAGAGTGCAGGAAAAAATTGAAAAGAATTTTCATCAAAGCTTATCGGTGGAGAACCTGGCAATTGATGCAAATATGAGTGTGCGAAATTTTATTCGCCGTTTTAAAAAGGCAGTGGGGAATAGTCCTTTGGAATATATTCAACGTGTACGCATTGAAGCTGCAAAGAAATATTTAATCGAAAAAAATGAATCTGTTGAACGGGTATGTTTAAGTGTTGGGTACGATGATTTGAGTGCTTTCCGAAAAATATTCAAGCGTTTTACCGGAACAACCCCGAGTGCTTACCGAAAGAAATACAATTTATTAACCCAACCTGAATATGTTGGGGTGTATGCTTCGTGAAAATTAAATATCCACCCTCAAAGAAGGTGGGTTTGATTTGTACAGGGGTGTCATCTTTCCAAAAGA
>JANQII010000164.1 GCA_028282195.1 Prolixibacteraceae bacterium | reverse complement strand
TTTTTCGAATTTCCTGTCTGCCGAACAGGCAGGCATTCGAACTTCAAAAACTATGTATTTTCAATGCATAGTGATTTATTTTCCCGTAGGGAATCAAGTTCAATAGCAATATCGAATATATTAAAGGCAACATTCCCCGTAGGGGATAAACTATTCAATTGGTTTATAGGGGGTTTGTTACATTTAAAGTAGTCATTAGATGGTTAATAATGGTCATTTCTGTTTTAAAAAACAACAATTGACAACCGAATGACGTTATATTACAATAAATGAATGCGAAAAATACCTGCCTGGTAAATGGGCGAATCCACATTAATGACCATCTTTCAGGATTTTTATCAACGTCCGGTTTTCAATTTCCAGTTCGTAAATGCGCTTTTGTTCTTTACTTTTCGGTTCTTCAAACTCTAACCTTTCTGCCAGGACGACGAAGAAATTATAATTAAAAATCAGGGACAATTCGGCTACACGCTCCAGGCTTAGTTGTTTTCCCTGAAACATTTTGTGGACACTCCCTACTGTTAGATCAAGTTTTTTAGCAAGTTGAGGGTGTGTTAGCCCCCTTTGTAACATTACCTTTTTCGCAAGAGTAAGTATTTCCTGACTGATATTTTCAACTTTTTCCATAATAGGGTATTTTAACGATAAATACATATTATTTATAGATAATAGTTTACAAATATTTTTGATAAATCACTATTTTATTTCTTAAATACTATAATATATAGATATTTTATAGTAATAATCCTACATTTTATTAGAATAAAATAGCAAATTATAAGATTGCTCTAATATAAAATATCAATTATTTACTTTTATATTATAATGCCATAAATGATTATTATAGTTATACGATAATTTAAAAGCTTTAACTTACTAATTTGCCCGTCATAAAACAAGTAAATTTTTCACTGCACGATAGCTGTCAGGTTAGGTGCACCCTCTACAGCAATCTACGGTGTGCACACAAAACGTATTTGAGCTTATTGATGAGGCTGTCCCAAAAGAATAAAATTCAAACCGCGAAGAACGCAAAGATTATGCAAAGAACACTAAGTGTCTGATATAGAAAATCTTAATTCTTTGTGTCTTTGCGATTCCTTAAAATACTTAGCGGTTAAGTTAACTTTTGGGACAGCCTCATCAATAAACATCCACCCTCAAAGAAGGTGGGTTTAATTTGTACAAGGGGTGTCATCCGCCGCATGGAAAACGTTTTTTTATAACCAATAATCAAAATCCACCGGAAATATCAAGTGATCCATAAAAAACCCCGGTTCATCAATGGACGAACCGGGGAATATAAATGAAGTGTGTAGCTTTTAGTGATACCCTGACTTCAAGTCAGGGTATCACTAAAGTGTTAACAGAAGTATTAAAAGATATTACCTATTTTCAAACCGATATAAAAAGTACGGGGAGCAAGTGGCCCGTAAATATAACCCGGGTCACGTTCTATACCTGAATCAAAATCATCCTGGTAAGAATTGAAAATGTTTTTTACCCCACCATATAATTGCATAGAAACATCATTGGTCAAACTAAATTTTTGAGCAAATTTAATCCCCAAATCAAAAAACGGATCGGATTCATTCAGTTGTCCTGCTTCCGGATCTGCAATACGTGGCCCAAAATAAGGCACAAGCATTTTTCCGGTATAGTTTCCGGTTACTGATACATCAAAACGAACGTTCGGTGAGTAATTCATGCTGATATAACCGTATGAATCAGGTGTCCTGAAGAATTTCTTCTCATCAAACTCGACAGGCGAATCAAACTTACTGGACTGAATGGTTAAACCAGACTGGATGGCAAAAGCAGCACTTGGCGAAGCGTTAAATTCGAAGTTAATACCTTTTACAACGGCTCCATCCTCAGCATTTACACGGGTATAAATAACCTGTCCGTTTTCATCTGGTTCACCATATTCGTTGGCAAATGGGTTCTCCAGGTCAGTATAAAAAGCCTCTGCTAAAAATTGGGTTTGCCAGTTGCCAAACTCTTTTGAAATATCAATCGAAAAAGTAACGCTATTGGATGTTTCCTGTTCCAAGTCAGGATCATTTTCATGAATCACCCGACGTGCCCCGGAGGTCTCAATATGCAAGTCTTCATCAAATACCTGAGGAGCCCTGTAGCCTTTTGCAAAACTGGTACGTAACTGAATATCATTACTTAAATTATAAAGGAAGCTTGCCCTTGGGCTGAATACATCCCCTGTAATATCATCATGATCATCAGCTTTGTCTTTAACAGAATAGTGTTCTAAACGGAATCCAAATGACAAACGCCACTTCTCAGCAGACCATTCATTTTGAGCAAAAAAGCCTGTCGTATTTACCGATTGGTCTGTAATTAATGTATTATCAATGTGTTCATTTGTCTCTGTATCCAAATAACCGAGCTTGGTATCTTCCAGGCCATTATGCGTTGTTTCCAGTCCAATCAATAATTCAGCATGAGCAAACAATAATCTTTCCAGGTCTGTCTTATACTGAGTACCTAGTGAAAAAGATAAATCCTTTGAATTTCCATAAGCACTCAAATCTTGTTCCGCACCATAATACGAATCCCGGTCAACATGCTGTAATGCCCCATAAACGCTAAACTTATCATGAACTTTCATCAGCTTATCAAAATTGAAATTCACGGAATTAATTTTGTGCTCGAGTGCTTCAGAAATATCTGCTTCATGATCAATTTTTTCAAAATCATTTCCACCTCTTCTGGATTCATCGATATTGAAATAGTCAACTTTAATCTTTGAACGGTCTCCAACACGTTGGAAGAAACTAGCCCCGAAAGTACTGTTATCTATTTCAGACATTTCTGAAAAACCATCTCCGTTGTGGTCATAGGCATCCCGGTTTCTTTTAAAACCATAAAAGCTGAATCCGGTCCTGTAATCCCCACTAACAACCGATCCATTCAAGTTTATCGTGTGGTCCAGTTCCCCGTCATCACCAATAATACCAAGGCTTGTGTTTATTTGGTAAGTGTCTTGCATTGGTTCTTTGGTAATCAGGTTGATTGTTCCGGCAATGGCGTTACTGCCGAACAAAGCAGAACCTCCACCACGAACTACCTCAACCCGGTCAATCATATTGGCAGGGATTAATTCCAGTCCATAAACACCTGCTAATCCGCTAAACACGGGACGGCTGTTAATCAGTATTTGTGAGTAAGGGCCTTCCAGGCCATTCATTCTTACTTGAGTGAAACCACAATTTTGGCAGTTGTTTTCCATTCTTAAACCGGGGGTGAAATTTAAGCCTTCGCTTAATGTCACACCCTGAATACGATCAAATAACTTTGGGCTAATTGTACTTACAATGGTTGAAACATCTTTTCTTGATTTTTCAGTACGGTCAGCAGAAACAACAACTTGTTCCAACCCAATATTATCAGGTTCAAGCTCTGCAAGGATAGTTTCAGCCTTTCCAACTTTCATATTAAGCGGGAACTTTTTAGTTTGATATCCTACAGCTGAAATTATAATGTTAACATCCCCTTCCGGCATACCAATTAACTTGAAATGTCCGGTTTCATCGGCAGCAGTGCCTATGGTTGTACCTTCAACCATTATGGTTGCGAATGGGATGTGTTTTCCTTCTGATTGTACATCCCCAAATAACATGGTATCTTTTAATTTGTCTTTTGGATTTTCTTCTTCTCCTGTTGTTTGGACATTATCTGCAATTGCCCAAACACTTAGCTGCAAAAGCACAGCTATAAGTATAAAATTTCTCATAACTTATCCTTTCAAAAAAATTAATAAACGCAATAAATTACTAAGTAAATTGTATTGAAGTTGTTTGAGGTAAATTTTAAAAACTGCGGGCAACCTGCCTTCCGTCAGGCAAGCATCCTGATCCCATTGGACTTCAGCTAATCTTTCTTCCGTAACTATGGCTATGTAAGAAAAATGGAGCTTCGCCACTGAAAATCACTAGGTCACTCTCGAAATTCCCCATTTACTTTAAACAACTTTATTTTGCTATGAGATTGGAGGTGCCCTATGTTGAGCAAAATTGAAATGATAAAATGAATAATTAGCAGCTTGTTCTTCACCTATTTTCTCGATCAATGGCAAAGTAACTTCAAAACTACATAAGGGTGCAGATGTATCAACGAAGTCCGAACAAAAACCTTCGTAAAACGAAAACTCAACCTCGGTATGTTGATGATGAGATTCGGCTTCTTCATTATGATCGAACGGGTGCGCATGCCTGACCACCATTCCGTTTGACAAAACATGAACGTGCATGTTCATCATGGAGTTAGCCAGTACCATTAAATAAACCGGCAAAGTAAAAGCCAGGATTAATTTTATATTTTTGCGCAAACGATTCACTTCGGGCTGCAAATATAGAAAACTTATTTCTTATTCTTAATGAATCTTAATAAAAGTTTATTCTAAATTAACGGGCTTGTAATTTGAGCAAAAGAAAAGTAAATATTGAATTATACAGTTTTGGTGAATACACCCAGTGGGATAGAAACAACAGGGAGCTTCCAAACCTTGTGGATATTACCGAAACAATTGAAGCTGAAATTGGTACAGAGTTTGGGTATGTATTGAAGATAAAACGTGGCAAAGGGAAAAAACTCGAATTTAAAATTATTCACCCTCCTTTTAAAGATGATAAAGGCAATATAATGCCCGATTTTGTTGGTGAATACTACATCAGTAGTAATGATTATTCTTTCTTTTTGGGAGACTGTATTTGGGAACCGCTTGAAGATAAGCTTGGAGACTGGCGTTTAATCACCTATTTAGATGGAAAAATTATTGCAGATAAAACGCTGAAACTGGTCAGGAAGAAAACAACTTAAATCACTCCCACTTCATTTTTATATCTTTACCAACGATTTATATCCATTTGGCATTTTATGGATAACTTGGTATTTAAAGCCTTTTAGCGTGAAGATTGGATCAATAGATTTAGGGGAATTGCCACTTTTTTTAGCACCCATGGAGGATGTGACTTATAAGTCATTTCGGTACATGTGTAAAAAATATGGTGCCGATGTGATGTATACCGAATTTGTTTCGTCAGAAGCATTGATCAGGGATGTGAAGAAGACAAAACAGAAGATGGAACTGTTTGATTTTGACCGGCCGGTAGCCATTCAGATTTATGGTTACGATATCCAATCGATGGTGGGGGCAGCGAAGGTTTGTGAAGAATTTCAACCTGACTTTATCGATATCAACTACGGCTGTCCCATGAAGAAAATTGTAAAAAAGGGGGCAGGGGCCGCAATGCTTCAGGATTTGGATAAGATGCAGCAAATGACAGCAGAAATTGTAAAGGCTGTGTCGGTTCCGGTAACTGCCAAAACCCGCCTGGGCTGGGATGATGATTCAAAAGTTATTGTTGAAGTTGCAGAAAGGCTTCAGGATGCAGGAGTAGCAGCATTGGCAATTCATGGGCGCACACGTAAGCAATTATATAGTGGTAACGCAGACTGGACATTAATTGGTGAAGTAAAGAATAACCCGAAAATTCAAATTCCAATTATTGGCAATGGCGATATTAATGGAGCTGAAAAAGCGAACGAATTTCTAAAACAAACGGGAGCTGATGCTTTGATGATTGGTCGTGGAGCGATTGGTCGTCCCTGGATTTTTAAAGAAGTGAAACGCTTTTTTGAAACAGGGGAAGTACTTCCTCCACCAACAGTTTCAGAGATTGTTCAAAATGTAAGGGATCAGCTTAAAATGTCAATTGAATGGCGCGATAATGTACGTACCGGTATTTTATTGATGCGAAGGCATTTTGCCAAATACTTTCCAGGCTTGGCTAACTTTCGCCAGCACCGTATCAAGCTGTTGCAGGCAACAGAATATGAAGATGTTCAGAAAATTTTAGATGAAATTGTTGAACACTACGGCAACCAAAGGGTTGATTATACTAACGTGAGTTTGAAGTAGAGAGGGGAGTTGGAAGCTGGAAGCTAGAAGTCAGAAGTCAGAAGCCGGAAGTTGGGAAGATGTTAGCAATGGCAATGACTATTCACTAATGACCAATGACTGAAAGCAATTTTCAATAGCAGTCGTGGTTAACAGTTTTCTAAACTATAATATGCAATTAATGACCAGTGAATGACCAAATGACAATAAATGACTAATTACTGGGAGCCGGAAGCCGGAAGCCAGAAGTTGGGAAGATGGTAACAATGGCAACGGCCAATTTTCAGTCGCAGTCACGGTTTTCAGTTTTCAGGAATAAAAAATAAACCAGAAACACGTCTGTCTATCGGAGGGGAGGTAACTCGCAACAATGACTTAATGACAATAAATGACTAATTAATGGAAGCAGGATTTAATTGATTTAGAAATAAACTTATGAAAGAAGATTATCAACAGCATTATTCGGATGAGTCTTTTCGGTCAAAACTCAAATCATACGCAAAAACTGCAGGCTTGCAGGTGGTTTATGCTGCGCTTCTTCTTTATTATTTAATGAAAGATAATTCAGTTCCTTTAAAAGCCAAAGTTACCATAGCTGCTGCACTTGGTTACTTTATTCTTCCTATGGATGCTATTCCGGATTTGGCTCCTCTTATTGGTTTTAGTGACGATTTAGGGGTGCTAATTTTTGCTTTATCGCAAATAAGCAGCCACATTACCCCTGAAGTAAAAGACAAGGCAAAAGGTCAGCTTCAAACCTGGTTCAAGCAGATTGATCAGGAAGAAATTGATAAACTTCACGACAAAATTTTCTAATCAAAAAAGCTCTTATTCAGGGTATTTCAGGTTACAAACAGGTAAAGCATTATTATATTTTCATGTTCTGGCATAGAGTTTGGATGTAGGTAGGTAACCAATACGTTCAAACCATGAAACGATTAGTAATTTTAGCCATAGCAATTTTTTTTATACTTGCTCTTTTAAACAGCAAAGGAAATGCGCAGGTGGTTGTCAAGGTGAAGCCTGTTCCCCCTAAAATTAACATGATTAACCCCAAAAAACCGGGAACCGATTTTGTACTTATACCAGGACACTGGATTTGGCACCGTCCCTCAAAAATGTACGCATGGGTTGGACCAAGCTGGGTACCAAAAAAGGAGAATAAAAAATGGGTACCAGGTCACTGGAAGAAGTTACCAAAAGGATGGAAATGGATTCCGGGGCACTGGGAACGAATATATAAGAAAAAATACTTTTTAAAGTGAAGCTGCATCAATTATGCTTGTTTGTTTTAAGTGTTTTAAATGGGAAAGGCGGTCAATTGGCCGCCTTTCTTCATTTTATAGGGTACTAAATTTATCGTCTCATAATTCCGTAGCATAGAATTTTCAGGATATTGTCTACTCCTTTTTCAAGGTTAACTGAGCCGTAATCACCAGCAGTTAGTGGCATTTCCAAACCTTTGATTGCAGTAGTAATTCCAATAGCTACCAGCGTAAAATCATAAACTTCGAATTCATTCTTTCTTACTCCTTCTATTAGAATTCGCTTAATCATTCGAATTTCTTCCTGATCGTATTTATTTTTTACATTTTCAATAAATTCAATAGCTGTTACATCATTTTCAAGGGCGTGGTAGAAATTAGCCAAACCACGAAAGGTAGTCAGTTTTGTGAGGATGTATTCTCTCAGCTTTCCAACAGGATCGGTATTTCTCATAACCACTTTTTCAAGTTCCTTACGAAGTAATTCAACCTCCTTCATAATAACTGCCTGAAAAAGATCTTCTTTGCTCTCAAAATAATAATAAAGTGAACTTTTCCCTTTTCGAACTGCATTGGCAATATCATCAAGGGTGGTTTTTTTGTAGCCGTATTTACTGAAAATTTCCTGAGCTGTTTTTAATATACTTTCGCGGTTTGCATCTTTCTTATTAACACCATTTTCAAGATTCATAACCATGTCCAGTCCTTTTAAGTTAAGCAGGGTAAATATAAACGAAAATTTCGAATAATTTTCCTCCTTATTTTAAACTTTCAAAAACCTAATGATCAAACAGCTTAAAGTCAAGCTGTTTGCGTTCAAGATTTGCGCGTAAAATTTCGACCGTAACGTTTTCCCCTAGCTGATAGGTATTGTTGCTGTGCTTGCCAACTAAACAATAGTTTTTTTCATCAAAGATGTAAAAATCATCATCCAGCTCACGAACTGGAACCAATCCTTCACACTTATTTTCCAGCTCAACGTATATCCCCCAGTCTGTTACACCGGAAATAACACCTTCAAATACTTCGCCGATTTTATCTTTCATAAACTCAACCTGCTTGTATTTTATGGAAGATCGTTCGGCATTGGCGGCCCGGTTCTCCATTTCGGAAGAATGCTTGCACATATCTTCGTATTTTTGAGCATTTGCCGAACGGCCTCCATCCAGGTAACGTTCCAGTAAGCGATGGACCATTACGTCAGGGTAGCGACGGATTGGTGAAGTAAAATGAGAATAAAAATCGAAACCAAGTCCATAGTGACCAATGTTCCGGGTTGAATATTCTGCTTTGGCCATTGATCGGATTGCCAGGGTTTCAATTACGTTTTGCTCACTTTTCCCTTTAACATCATTCATCAATTTATTCATCGTTTGAGCAATTGTTTTTGGGTTGGTGGTTTGAATACCGTAGCCAAACTTTTTAATGAAGTAGTTGAATGAATCCAGTTTATCGGGGTCAGGCCTGTCGTGTATACGATAAACAAATGTTTTTGCCTGCTTTTCAGATTTTACTTTACCTATAAATTCGGCTACTCGTTTGTTTGCAAGTAGCATAAACTCTTCAATGAGTTTGTTGCTGTCTTTTGATTCTTTGAAATAAACTGAAAGTGGCCGGCCAATCTCATCAATCTCAAATTTCACTTCAATGCGGTCAAAAGCCAGGGAACCTTCCCTAAACCTTTTTCCTCTTAGTTTTTTAGCAAGACCATCCAGGAGCAATACTTCATCTTTTAAATCACCTTCCCCGGTTTCAATAATATCCTGAGCTTCTTCGTAAGTAAAACGACGATCTGAATGGATCACCGTTCTTCCAAACCATTCTTTCTGAACTTCAGCTTCATCATTCAACATAAATACAGCTGAAAAACAAAGTTTATCTTCATTTGGGCGAAGCGAACATACGCCGTTAGACAACTTCTCTGGCAACATCGGAACAACTCGGTCAACCAAATAGACTGATGTTGCCCTGTTATGTGCTTCATCATCAAGGATTGTATTGGGTTGAACATAGTGACTTACATCGGCTATGTGTATACCGATTTCCCAAAAACCATTATCCAGTTTTTTTATAGAAAGTGCATCATCAAAATCTTTGGCATCATGTGGGTCAATGGTGAATGTAGTAACACCTCTCATGTCCCGCCTGTTCTTGATTTCTTCTTCAGGAATTTCAAGAGGTATTCTTTCAGCCGCCTTCAATACATTATTGGGGAATTTGATCGGTAAGTCAAACTCGGCAAGAATGGCATGCATTTCAGTTTCATTATTCCCAACATCGCCTAAAACTTCAATAACTTCCCCAAAAGGGCTTTTGGACCTGCCTGGCCATTCGGTTATCTCAGCAATAGCTTTTTGTCCGTCCTTTGCTCCATTCAATTTTTCATTAGGTATAAAAATGTCAAAACCAACTTTTCCAACCGGCACCAAAAAAGCAAAATTCCGGGATCGTTCAACAGTTCCAACAAAGGTTGTTTTGGCTCGTTCAGTTATCTCAGAAACCTCCCCTTCAAATTGGTGCTTCTTTCTGCGCGCATATAAATAAACACGTACTTTATCGCCTTCCATCGCATGGTTGAGGTTTCGCTGTGAAACCAAAACCGGCTGATCAACTTCTTCAGAAATAATGTAAGCAAATCCTTGTGGTTGAAGTTCCACTCTTCCGCATATATAACCACCTCTTGATTTTAACTTGAATTTTCCCCTTTGAACCTGTTCCAGGTTCTCATTCTCAGCGAGTTCTTCCAGAACTACATTGATTAACTTCTTAATTTCAGGGTCTTTCACTCCAAGTGCAGCAGCGAGTTGCTTATAGTTATATGTTTTTTGAGGGTCTTCGTAAAAAACGTTCAAAACAGCTTTTTTGAGTCGTTTTTTATTAAAGGTTTGATACGTTTTCTTTTTCCTGTTTTTTTTCTTTTTAACCATTGGCTAATTATTTTCCCTGAAATTAGTTTAATCCTGAATAATAAAAAAGGAGAAAAGCTTGATTCAGCATCCTCTTTCAATATAGTTAGAGACTGGTTTGAATTTATTATAATCTATAAACCCACCTTCTTCGATGGTGGTCATGTTTAAACGGCTGTGCTTTGATCTTCAACAAGAAAATGTAAAATATCGAATAAGCCTGCCTGTCGGATTTCCTCCCGAAGGGACGGCAGACAGGAAATATCCAATCAGAAAGTTCCATGCTGGTCCTTATTCATTTTTTGTT
>JANQII010000091.1 GCA_028282195.1 Prolixibacteraceae bacterium | reverse complement strand
ATAAATGATTCCTTAGTGTTAAACACATCCTTTAAAGAATCTCCGGTGGTAAAATTTTATAATAAACTTAGCTACATTAATGAATCAACTTTTTTATTCCTAGCTTATAGAGTTAAAGCCAGGCTTCCTTTTGAAAAAGCTATGCCAATTCTATTTGATAAATTTTATGTACATAAAAAACCTCAAGATTTAAAAACTGTATCAAGCAAAAGAGTGTTAGGTCAAACTGAAAGTGCAATTATTGAAGAATTAGATAATGAAATTGTTATTTTTCTTTTAGATATTGATTCTGAAATGAATGAATTAATAAAGAAACAGATTATTCATTCGCATGTAATTGATTTAAATTCATTTTTGTCTACGCTAAAAGAAGAACAAAGAGTAGATCCATGCTATTGGGAAATCACTAATGAATTTGGTCACTGGAATAATTATGCACATTCAGAAATTGGTATTTTCTTAGCAAGAAAAATAGAACAAATTATTAATTCTGATAAAATTAAGCCACACAACATGCAATAAAAAACATGGGGCGGAAAAGGCTCTATTTGAACGACATGGCATTTTACTAGAGGCTTATTTGATAGAAAATTGCCTTGAATCGCCCTACGTTTCTTATTGCCAACCGTCAGACAATCTAAAAACTATCAACAAGATGTATAAATTTTAGTTTCATGCAAAAGAATAAAAACCAGGAAATTAATAGCATGAAAACAACGTTTCCATTTGACCTTATAAATCATTATTAAGCAAATGAAATATATAGTAGGAAAAGACAGGCAACAGTCATATATATTTCCTGTATCGCTTGAAGAAGCAATAACAGAAGACAACGAGGTAAGGCTAATAGATATGTTTGTAACCAGCCTTGATTTAAAAGTATTTGGTTTCAGGGTACATTTTCCTGAAAATGGTCGTCCTGCATATCACCCCAAAGATCTGTTGAAGCTCTTTATCTATGGATATATGAACAAAATACGTTCATCAAGGGATTTGGAAAAGGAAACAAAAAGGAACCTTGAAGTAATGTGGCTTTTAAATTCATTGAGTCCTGATCATAATACCATTTCAAACTTTCGCAGGGACAATCCAAAAGCCATCAAAAAAGTATTCAGGGCAACTGTTGAAATTGCAAAGAATTTCGACCTGATCGGGGGAAAAATCATTGCAGGAGACAGCACCAAGTTTAGGGCACAAAACAGTAAAAAGAATAACTTTAATCAAAAGAAGATAGACCGACATGTTGCCTATATCGACCAAAAACTGGAAGAATACAGCAAACTGCTTGTGATTGCAGATGATAATAGAAAAGAAGAAATCAAAAAAGATATTGACAAACACAAGAATCGGAAAGATAGTTATAAGAAGCTTGATAATCAGTTAAAGGAAACAGGTGAAAAGCAAATCTCAACTTCAGACCCTGAAAGCCGTCAAATGATCATTCGCAACAACATCACAGAAGTAGCCTACAATGTTCAAACTACTGTTGACAGCAAACACAATCTGCCTTTCGATTATAAAGTAACCAACCACAACGATTCAAAGGCTATGGGAAACATGCTCCAAAGAGCCAAGTCTATCTTAAGGAACAATAGTTTTACAGCACTTTATGATAAAGGCTATCATACTGGTAGCGAGTTTGCCCTTGCTGATACTATGGGAATTAAAACCCTGGTGGCTATCCCTGCAATTCCACGTTCTTCTAATGCGCCCGACAAAAGATATAACGTTGAACATTTTGATTATGATGAGAAGGGGGATTATTATACTTGCCCCGAAGGATATCAGTTAAAATCTAACGGTGTATGGTACCGTACATGGAATAATGCATACAGGTTCAGGCAATTTAAAACTAACATGTGTAATGTATGCACAGCCAGGGAAAAGTGCACCACCTCAAAACATAACGGTAAAACAATTCAGCGTAGTGAATATACTAAGTACCTGGTAGCTAACAAAATAAGAGTTGAAAAAAACAATGAATTGTACCGAAAACGGCAGCAAATTGTAGAACATCCTTTTGGTACCATAAAAAGGCAATGGGGGTTTGATCATGTTTTAACAAAAATGGGGATGCAAAGAGCTGGTGCCGATATTGGTTTTATAATGATTGCTTACAATCTGAAAAGAATTTTTAACATTGTTGGCAAAAAACAATTTAGTAAGCACCTGAAAATGTTTATTTCTTCATGTTTAAGCCTCATAATCAAAAGCAGGCAGTTGATAAGCTTTAGTAAGCCCGTTCAGATAATGATAGGTTTATTTCACAATTATTTTCAGGTTTTACTGGTAAATCATAAATTGAGCTTAAATCTAGCGAGCATGTGAGGTTTTTAGACGAACTGCCGTCAGACAATATGAATAAGATCATCATCCTACATTATACCTTATTTGTTTCTTTCTTGTTCTGCTTTGGAAATATTAAAGATTACAAAGTGGATAAATGGGTTGTGTCTATTGGCAGTGATTCTATCCATTACAAGCAAGATCAACCAAAACCCGGGGAGATCCTCGACTTTGATGAGCTGGACAGCACTTTCATCCAGGCCCTTAAGCGAAGAGTGGTTGTAGGTATTAATATTACAGGAATGCCGGTACAGCAAGTCGAACCGCTGTTCAAATCTTCAAATCTAAAACATTTGGACTGCTATGTTTGGGCTGGTAGTGAAGGGCAATTCCTTGATGAAACTCATGGTAAAGCAAGACAATTTGAAGCTTTGGGTTTTGCTCCCGGCTCCGAAGAGCAAAAAAAGGTAAAAGGTTGGGTACCAACCCCCCTTAAGAATTCATATTCCGTGTATGAAATATTGAAGCACATACACGACTATAGAGATAGCTTAGGAATCGAGTGTGAAATGTCTCCTTTAAATTCAGTACTCTATCCGGGAAAACAATACCTTATCAAACTTTCCTTTCTAAATAAGCTGGATGAGAATAAGACCTTAGAGCTGTTCACTTCTGCCCCCATTCTGCGGGATAAATCAAATGGGCAGCTAACAAAAAATTC
>JANQII010000086.1 GCA_028282195.1 Prolixibacteraceae bacterium | reverse complement strand
ACAAACGTTCAAGGCCTGACTTTTCTTTTAGGCTATGCTTAAACATTTGTTAGTGGCCCCCTTTTTTAATTTCTCTCCCATAAACATTTGTTAATGGCTTACTTTATTAATCTTCTGCCCTTTTGTTCGTAATTATCATCCCCAGCTAGCGCGGACTTGTAGTCCGTGTTTTGCTTTGAAAAAGCAATAAAGGTAGTTGACACCAATTATAAATTGGCGCCAGCGAAGGGAAATACGCCCGGACCAGAATAAAAACAGCTACATATGAACAGGATTGCAAATAACATTGGCTTGAAAAACAAAGCAACAAGACCAACCAGGAGAAGGGAGATGATTGACATGCCCATAGCAAAGGCGGAGAAGTCCAACTATATTTTATCCACAATTGATCACTTCCCTGAACTTAAGACCAATTAAATAAAATATTATTGTTAATTTTAGAATCGTTCGTTAAAACAATGGATAAAATACTAGAACGTTGTGCGTCATTCTAAAAACAGAGCAGACTTTTAAAATATGAAAAGATATTATTTACTTGGGATTGTTTTAGCAGTGATATTATCAAGCTGCGGAAATATTAAAGAGAAAAAAGAAGCTGAAAGAAAAAAAATAAACTTAAAGCTCAACAATTAAAAGAACAAAGACAGCAAGATTCTGTAAAATTTGCACAAGCTATTGCTTTGTTCGAAGAACAAAACTGGGATGAAGCTGCAAAAGCATTTGGAAGCATAAGAAACACTGCTTCATACAAAAGACAATCCATGCAATACCTTGACAAAATCAAAAACAGACCTTGGAAAATATCTTATGACTATTTAAAAACTTCTATAAAAGGCAAGTTTAGCAACTCTGCGACAAAAGATTCACCACTTTGGGTTGAAATGGAATTTAACAAAAAAGGGGACATCTACCTTTATATGTATGAATACTCAGAATCAAAACCTTCAAATCGTTCTGCCGAAAAACCAATGTATGACTTTTCTCTTTACGTTAGTGGACACAAAAATGAATTCTTATGTTATAAAGTAAGACCAAGAGACAGTTATGAAGTAAATGATGCAACTCATAGCGAGGGAATCCGTTTATCAGGAGGACTTGCCCAAAAAGTTGTTAGCACTTTAAAAAAATCAACTGGAAAAGTGTATTTCAGCATAACAATGGGAAGTAGCTCGACATATAATTTTCATATGAGTTCTGATGGATTTACAAAAGAATATGATTCATATAAAAAATCGATTTAGGAAAATAATTGAAAAATAAAAATTATGGGACTATTTGGTAGTAGAAACAATCACATTGACTTAGTAAAAAAAATGGCACACGATGCGAATGATACCAATATTGAAATTGGAGAAATGATTGCATTTATGGAAGATAATCAAGAATTAATTAATTCGGTTCATATTGATTCTCTAAATCTTGCAAAAAAGATACTAAGCAAACTCTCTGAAAAAGAAATGGAAGCACTTGGAGAATTAACAGAACGGATTGGGGCGGTACATAGCACTTTTAATGAAATACATAAACAAATTATTGGGTTATCTGAAAATCAAGTGGAAAGAACTCAGACAGCAATTGATAGTTATGGAATTATCGGGAAAGGATAAAAAACGACCACACAACAACGTGCCATATTGCATAGCGGTGTTTGGTGGTTTCCGAGCCGCGACTCTCGCATCAACGTTCCGTCTTCGCGGACAGGAACGATGCCCCGAAAGCCGCTACGCACCATGCACCTACCGTTACCACACATAAAAGATGACGAATGAGCATAGATTCAACTCGAAATAATATTAGCAGAATTGAAAAGGAAATTGCAAGATTGGAAAAGCAATTATCTGACGAAGTGAAAAAGGAATCTGACAAGAATAAGAAACTCATTCAGATTGAAAAAAGTATTAATAAAAATACAAGTTTAAGTTCTTTGCGTTCAAAGCAAAACCAAATGGTTACTGCTCAAAATGACATTTCAAAGATTATAAAAAAGAAGGCAGATATCTCTAAAAAAATCGCGGATAAAAATTCTCAAAAGACCAGATATCAAAATCAACTTGATAGAGAAGTTAAGTCTGAACGAAATCGACAGGAACTAGCAGATAAAAGAAGACAACATGATGAATTACATCATCAACAGCAAATTACGGAAGAATTAAGAAAACAAAAAGAACTTAGTCAAGCTACAATTGATACAGATAAATCTTCTGACTCCAAAGAACATGATTTCTTCATCTCACATGCGTCAGAGGACAAAGATAGTTTTGTTAGACCATTAGCCGAAAAACTAATTGATTTGGGATTAAATGTCTGGTATGATGAATTTAATCTTAAAATCGGTGACAGTTTACGACGGTCAATTGATAATGGATTAAAGAGTTCTAAATTTGGAATAGTCGTATTATCATCATCATTTTTTGCCAAAAACTGGACTCAATACGAATTAGATGGATTAGCCACTAAAGAAATGTATGGAGTTAAGGTGATTCTTCCAATTTGGCATAAAGTTTCTAAAGATGAAGTTGTATCATTCAGTCCTACTCTAGCGGATAAGGTTGCGTTAAACACTTCGATTATGAGTATTGATGATATAGCAAATGAACTGAAGATGTTAATCGTTTAAAATATTGATATATGGATTTAGATGAATTTATCTCAGGAACAATAAAGTCAATTATTAAATCTGTAAATGACACCAAGGAATTTGCAGAGACTAATGGTGCAATAATAAATCCTGTAGTTATGGATAAGCAGCATGATTCAACAACTATCTGGAGAAAAGATGGCAGAGATGGAAGAAGATTTTTAACAAAAATTGATTTTGATGTAGCTGTTGTAGCAAAGAATGAAGAAGACAATAAAATTGGCGGTGGTCTAAAGATACAAGTACTTAATCTGGGTGCATCAACACGAAATTCCGAAATAAACCAAGTTACTTCAAGAATACAATTTAGTTTAAATATTGCTTTACCCCATCAAGGAGAAAAATAATTATGAAACATCGATTTTTAGAAAAAATATCTGACAATCATCCATATGAGGTTGTTAGAATTGAACTAATTCCTGATAATAACGAAGCTTCAGGGCAGATTCTAAAAAATAACAAGGCTGTTGAGGATTACTTGACAATACAATTAGAAGCTTTGGATATAATTTCACAATCTGGAAATGAATTTATTATTAAGAAAGTAAAGGGAAATATTGGTATATAGACCATTACGTGTGGTAACAATGTGTATAGTGCATAAGGGTTTCAGAGGTTTTCGTGCAGTGTCCCCCAGCTAGCGCGGACTTGTAGTCCGTGTTTTGCTTTGCAAAAGCAAGGAATAGTTGGTACGAATTACAAATTCGCACCAGCGGAAGGAACTCCAAAGAGTTGTAGTAGAGGGGTGTCATCCTTTTGAAGGATGACACCCCTTTGACACCACACCCATTTCCAAATTATTATTTACCTTAGCATAAACTAAAAAAGCAGGAACCTTTTGAAACGATCAATCAGACATCTTCCCCCTGAAAAGCAACATGAGTTAAATGAGATTGTCTCCTATGTGGTAGAGAGCCGCTCGGTTGAAATGATTATTTTGTTTGGGAGCTATGCCCGTGGCGACTGGGTGGAAGACAAGTACATTGAAAACGGAACCACCTACGAATACAAAAGCGACTACGATTTGCTGTTTGTGGTGGACAGCGAAGATAAAGCCCACCGCTATAAGGCCGCCAAAAAACTAAAGCAAAAGATTTTAAAAAAGGTAAAGCTGAGCACTTCAGTGAATGTAATTTACCATGGCGTTGATTTCCTGAATGCCGAATTGGAAGAGGGCAGTTATTTCTTTACCGATATTTTAAAGGAAGGCATCAGGCTTTACCACAGCAAACGGTATGTGCTTTCAAAGCCCAGGCCTTTAAAACTGGAAAACCGGGTTGAAAAAGCAGAGCTGTATTTTGAGAAGTGGCTTAAAAGTGCGAATGAGTTTTTTTGGGGATATGAACAATACCTGAACAAAGGGTCGTTTAATGTGGCTGCCTTTAATCTTCACCAATCGGCCGAGCGCTATTATATGACCACCTTGCTGGTTTATACCGACTATAAACCCAAAACGCATGACCTGTCGGGTTTGCATATACAAACCTGCAAGCAGAACAAGCGCTTTAAGGCCATTTTCCCCCAGCAAACCGAAGAGGAAATCCGCATGTTTACCCTGCTGAAGAAAGCCTATATTGACTCGCGCTACAAAATTGGTTACGAAATCAAAAAAGAAGAGCTGGAGTATTTGTCAGAGCGGGTAAAGCAACTCCGCGATTTAACCGAGGAGGTTTGTAAAGAGAAAATTGGGTTGATGAAGGCTGGTGCTGAGACCCCCTAACCCGAAAGCCACAGGCGCTTAGCGGATTTACCGCTTAGCGCATTCCCGGACCTCGCTAGCCCCCGCTAGCGCGGACTTGTAGTCCGTGTTTTGCTTTAAAGAAGCAATAAAGGTAAATGGTACCAATTACACCCCGATCCCGAGACTTCGAACGAAGGCAACTCAAAGGAGTTGAAATTAATGCCAGCCAAAAGAATAGTTTAGGAAGTTAAGAGATAAATTAGTTCAGCTTTCCCGTAGGGAATATAGTTTAATAGAAAAAAGAATGTTACAATGGAATCAATTCTCCGTAGGAGATGTAGAACCACGCATAAAAATTTATCTCCTAACGGAGAAATTGAGTTATTCGTATCACCTTAGCTATTGAGCTTTATCCCCTACCGGGGAAACAAGTCCCCTGGTACATAGAAATATAATTAGTGTTATTTTAGTAAGCAATATAATCTTGATAAAACATACTTTGTTTATTTAAAATTTCCAGCAAAGCTGGGACACTGGTCACAGATCAGCACCAGCGAAAGGGCTAAAATAGTTTTAAGACTAATCCCGATCACTATCGGGATGAATTTGTATATTTGAAAAAAAGAGTTGTATGTATTTAGACAAGTATATAAATGAAATAAATAACCTGTGCAAAAAGCACAAGGTTAAAACATTATATGCTTTTGGTTCTGTTCTGACAGATCAATTTGGTCCTAATAGTGATATTGATTTAATTATTGATATTAACTCTAATGACCCAATTGATTATGCTGAAAACTATTTTGATTTTAAATTCAAATTGCAGGAGTTGATTCAAAAACCAATTGATTTACTAGAAGAGAAAGGAATCAGAAACTCACATCTGAAAAGTAATATTGAAAGCTCAAAATATAAAATTTATGAAGCCTGAAATATTAACCTGGCTGGAAGATATTCAACGTTCAATAGAAGAAATATTTGAGTTTCTACCTGAAAAAAGAGACTTTTTTGAGTTTGAACAGGACTTAAAAACAAAAAAAGCAGTAGAACGAAATCTGGAAATAATTGGGGAAGCATTGAATCGAATATTAAATCTGGAGCCTGGCATCCCCATATCTAATTCCCGAAAGATAGTAGATACAAGACACAGGATTATTCATGGATACGATAGTGTTTCTGCAGATATTTTATGGCTGATTATTAATAAGTCGCTTCCAATCCTGAAAGAGGAAGTTGACAACTTATTAAAAGCCTGAGGTCTTGCACTAACATTCTAAAATAAAAACAAGATTAAAAGTTGACTTTTCACTAATTATTCATCGTTAGCGCGGATCTGTGATCCGTGTTTTGCTTCAAAAGCAAGAAATTAATGGCACAAATTACAAAATTTGCGCCAGCGAGGGGCCTGGTTTCCTGGAACGTGCAATCCTTGGAGCTTCAACAACCAGTGAAACCACTTTCTCAGAAAAAATCTCCTTTTTAACTATTTTGTTCATAGGTAGAAAAGTGAAGTCATCATTTTCAAGCACGCAAAATTAATAATGTTTCGTTCTTAGACTCTGCGCGAAATCATATTTCAGAAAAAACAGAAAAATATTTCAGATTCATCTGGTACCTAGTGCTTCAATTCATAAATCCGAACCTTATTTTCATCTCCCTTTTTCCTTTCTGCTTCGTTAAAAAATCGTTTATCCGGCAGCTGCCGGACTATGCG
>JANQII010000074.1 GCA_028282195.1 Prolixibacteraceae bacterium | reverse complement strand
GCAGGCAGGCCTCTCTTCGAAAAGCTATGCTTTATACACAAATATGAATTTAGGGGAAAGCAAGAAAATAATGAATATACAACACTCAATAACCAATGTAGAACTATGAAAACACATCAATTCGGAGTTAATTTGGAATATTGGGTATTCAAAATTGAATATTTTACATTTAAATGTTGATAAAATGGATTGTTATTACCAAATAAAAAATGTGTATAAAGGGTAGTATTGAGAGGGAATCAGTATCGGCTGGTTAATAAAAATGGATAATATGAAAATATTAATTACCGGAGTCCACGGCTTTGTTGGTTCCGGGCTGACCCGGTTCCTGATGAAGGAACATACCATTTATGGCCTTGATATCATCGCTCCCGAAAAGAGAGGCGTGGAAAAAACTTACCGTTGGTCTGAGCTTGATGACAAAACCTTGCCGGCTGTAGATGTGATTATTCACCTGGCAGGAAAGGCACACGATACCAAAAACAAGGCAGGGGAGCAGGTGTATTTTGACATCAATACCGGGTTAACCAAGAAAATCTATGATTATTTCCTGACTGCTTCGGCCGGGAAGTTTATCTTTTTTAGTTCTGTAAAGGCTGTTGCAGATACGGTTGAACTGATGTTGTCCGAAGACGTAATCCCGGCTCCCAATGGCCCTTACGGGAAAAGTAAGCTGTTGGCCGAGCAGTACATTCAGGAACATTGGGTACCTGAAGGTTCAGCAAAATTGGTCTATATTCTCCGGCCCTGTATGATCCACGGCCCGGGAAATAAAGGCAATCTGAATTTGTTGTACAAGATGGTAAAAAAAGGCATTCCCTGGCCGCTTGGGGCTTATGAAAACCGACGTTCATTTACCGCAATTGACAATTTGTGTTACGTGATGGAAAAACTAATTGGTAAAAATATTCCTCCCGGAATTTACAATATAGGTGATGATGAAACAATTTCTACCAATGATTTGATTAAGCTGATTTGTGAAGTGCTGGATAAAAAGCCCCACATCTGGTATTTACCAAAAAGTATCATTAAAATCCTGGCCTGGATTGGCGGATTGTTGCATTTGCCGCTAAATCAGCAACGGCTCAGGAAACTAACTGAAAGTTATGTCGTTAGCAACTCAAAGATAAAGCAGGCATTGGGCATACAAAAAATACCAGTCAATGTCAGGGAGGGACTGGTCAGAACGTTACAGTCTTTTAAGGATTGATATTAGGCCTAAAAATGGGACGTTTAGGCAATGACGGAAATAGAAGGTAGCGTCAACCGGGAAAGTATATTTCAAACGCTTTCACTGACAGAAGGAATCGTATTAATAAAAAAATCTATCAATTTAATATTTTGTAAACTACTGAGGATCCATGATTTACATTTTTTTTGGAATCATATTGCTGTTGTCAGAATTGATGTATTTTCAGATTGCAGATCGTTTGAATATCATTGATAAGCCGAATCAGCGTAGTTCCCATAAGCATATTACATTACGGGGAGGAGGAATTGTTTTTTATATTGGGATTCTGTTATATAGTTTTTGGTATAGCATGCCATACCCTTGGTTTTTTGCAGGGGCAACATTGATTTCATTCATCAGTATAATTGATGATATCCGTCCGGTAACCAACCGCATTCGTTTATTGTTTCATTTTTCCGGTATAATACTGATGTTTACCGAATGGGAAATGTTTTCAAACCTGCCCTGGTGGTACGTGGTTGTTGCTTTGATTATAGGTACCGGTATTATTAATGCGTTCAACTTTATGGATGGAATAAATGGAATTACCGGTGGCTACAGCCTGGTAGTATTACTAACACTTACCTGGCTTAATGAGCAGTTAATTTCTTTTATAGATCCTGTTTTTTTAAATACAATGCTGCTTTCGTTATTGGTTTTCAATTTTTTCAATTTTCGCAGGTATGCCCGTTGTTTTGCAGGTGACGTGGGTGCAGTGTCTATTGCCTTTGTGATCCTTTTCGGGTTGGGTAAACTGATATTGTTGACAGGTGATTTAAGTTACCTGGTTTTCATAGCAGTATATGGCGTGGATAGTGTACTGACCATTGTTCATCGTTTGGTACTTCATGAGAACATCTTTGAAGCTCACCGTAAACATGTTTATCAAATTATGGCCAATGAGTTGAAAATACCCCACGTCCGGGTTGCCGGGATATACATGGTACTGCAAAGCTTGATCAATACAGGATATATGCTTATTCCCCGGTTTTTACACTGGTATTACCTGGCTGGGATCCTCTTGCTGTTGGTCGTTACTTATGTGTTATTTATCAGGCGTTTCTTCAAGCTTCATCTGCAAAAAGCGAGATGAAGCAGGCCGCTGGGTCAAGAGTAAAAAAACAGAAACAAGATGTCCCGTTCATCAATACCAGCACAGGCGAAACCTATATGTTGCTTCACAGATGTTTCAGGTTTTTTTCTGTAACGGTGAAAGACCAAAAATTGAACGGCATAAATAAATCTCAAAAAAGAAAATTACAGCACCCATATTTCTTCAAGACAATGGCCCTTCTTGGAAGTGTAATTTTTGAACTTCAATAAGCTGCTTTAAACCGGATACTCTTTCCGTAAGCATCAGGACTTGACACTATTTAGATTAAACAAACCCCAAAAATCTGTTCATAATGGATAAATTAATTGGTATCCCTTTTAAAAAGTACAACTTACCACGGAAACTAGTGCTTATTGCAGATCTGTCAATTATCGCAACAGGGTTTCTAACAGCCTATGTCTTGCGTTTTAACTTTAATATTGACGAGGTATCTTTTGCCCAGGTTATCGTACAGGTAATATTCATCGTTCTCCCGATCTATTCAATTGCCTTTTTGTGGAGCGGTTCATACCGGGGGATCATCAGGCATTCTTCAGTGGAAGATGCTGTCCGTTTTTTTAAATCAATAAGCCTGGCAACCATAGCTACATTATCAGTAGCCTTGTTAACACACCTGCTTTCAATGCCTGAGCAATGGGTCATACCGTATTCGGTGGTATTTATTCATATGGCTGTTTCTTCCGTCTTGTTAGCAGGGTTCAGAATGATTATCCGGCTTCTGTACCTTACTTATATTATTCCCCGGGATGGACTCCGTTCTGTTTTGATATTCGGGGCGGGGGAAAAAGGTAAAATTACCCACGATGTACTCGAAAATGACCGGTATTTAAACACGATGGTAGTCGGATTTATTGATGATAAAAAGGGGCTGAATGGTAAAATGTTAGCTGGCAAACCCATCTACCCGGAAGAAAAAGCCTTTAGAAAAATCCTGAAACGTAAGAAGGTTTGTGAAATTATTTTGGCGGTCAGCCCGGATAAAATTAAGTTAAGTCGTAAGAAGATGCTTTTTGACCACTGCCTGGAGCATGGTGTAAATATTCGGGAAGCACCTCCCGTCAAAGACTGGATTGATGGTAAATTCAATTCACGACAGATCAAGGAGGTAAACATTGAAGACTTGCTGGGACGTGATCCCATCTGGCTGAACCAGGATAAAGTTTCGAAAGGGTTAAAAAGGGCAGTTGTTTTGGTAACCGGTGCTGCAGGTTCGATCGGTTCTGAAATTGTTCGCCAGTTGATGGCATTTGATTCAAAACAAGTGATTTTGCTTGACCAGGCTGAATCCCCCCTGTATGACCTGCAGAATGAATTGTTAAATATGTTCCCTGGAGAGAGATTCGAAATTGTGGTTGCCAATGTTACGGACTGGCATCGAATGCATCGTGTATTTGAAATGTACAGGCCTCAGTATGTATTTAATGCGGCTGCTTATAAACATGTTCCATTAATGGAAACAGCTCCATATGAAGCTATCCGGGTAAACGTGGGCGGAACCCGTCTGTTAGCCGATTTATCGGTAGAATTTGGTGTAAAAAAGTTTGTGATGATCTCAACCGATAAAGCTGTTAATCCGACTAATATCATGGGGGCATCAAAACGGATTTGTGAAATTTATATTCAGGCACTAACCCAATCCAATCATATAAGGACACAATTTATTACTACCCGTTTTGGAAATGTATTGGGGTCAAACGGTTCAGTAATCCCTCTTTTCCGAAAACAGATTGAAGCCGGAGGCCCGGTAACAGTCACACACCCTGACATTATCCGTTATTTCATGACCATTCCTGAAGCTTGTCAATTGGTACTGGATGCAGGTTTCATGGGGCGTGGAGGTGAAATTTATGTATTTGATATGGGTGAACCGGTTAAAATTTATGACCTGGCAATAAAAATGATTTCGCTTGCCGGGCTTAAACCCGAGGTTGACATTCCCATTCATATTACAGGCTTACGCCCGGGTGAAAAATTATACGAAGAACTGCTTGCTGATGAAGAAAACACCATTCCAACACATCATCCCAAGATTAAAGTAGCTAAGGTTCGCAATCACAATTTTAATCTGGTGAAACTGGCTGTTGACAAGTTGCTCAATGCTTCAAAAACAGGATCAGAAACCGAACTGGTTCAGCAAATGAAAGCACTGGTTCCTGAATTTAAATCGCAGAATTCTGAATATTGTAAGTACGATGAAGTAGCAATTTGAGAAAAAAAACTACTGAATTGTAAAAAACGTGAGTTTTGGGTTGATCTTAACATTTTGCAAAATAATCATTGCCCCAAGCCACCCCTTAGCGCACTTTGCAGTTAAATAATCCGATGAAAACCAATGAAATAAATAAATATGAACCTATCAATACAAACAAATACCATAAACCATTGAAAAATAACTTATTGAATCCAAAATTCACGTTAAATACACTGTTTATGATTTAAAAATTTAAAATAGATAAAACATTGAATTTGCGCTGGGTATCCCGCTGAAAGTATAAGTTGTATTTACAGGGGTAAATACAGGCTTATTTTCAGCATTGAGCTTAATTCCCCGGGGCTTGCCCCGGGGTTTTCATATCATTTTTCCCTGTCCCGGTAGCAATTGAAAATTTCAATAAGCCTTTTCGGTCAACAGCCACCCAAATTTACGGAGCTTTGCTTATTCCCAACGCCTCAAACTCCAATAATTTTATTCAGCAGGGATTTGAATAGCAGGGGATGGTTAATCCATATTAAACATGACTAAAAAACTTGCATCTTTTTTTAAAAGCTTTATCCTAGATGCTTTTAATTATTTTTGCTGTCTGTTTCATTTAACAAATTAGATTACTGTCATACAGGCCTTTTACATCTTGTATATTGAACCTGATAGATAAAATACCCATAGTTTTAGCAGCAAACGGAATTATACCTGAAAAATAACTACAGGTAGTTTTAAATTAAATATCCACCCTCAAAGAAGGTGTTTTATAGATTATAATAAAATCTGAAAACGTAATGGAAATCATTCAAACCAGCATTCCTGGTGTTTTGGTTTTTAAACCTAAAATTTACCCCGATAACCGGGGTTACTTCATGGAGTCCTGCTCTGAGCTAAAATTGAAGAAACACATTGGGGAAGTTTGTTTTGTACAAGACAATCAATCCTTTTCGACTTTTGGTGTATTGAGGGGGCTTCACTATCAACGTCCTCCCTTCGCCCAGGGAAAGCTGGTAAGGGTTGTTTGGGGAACAGTTATGAATGTCGCAGTTGACATACGACAGGGGTCGCCAACTTTCGCCCAACATGTTTCTACTATCTTAACGGGAGATTGTCATTATCAATTATGGATCCCAAAAGGATTTGCCCATGGATTTGTTGTACTGAGTACATCAGCCCTCTTGTTGTATAAATGTGACCAGCTATATGCACCTGCCTGTGAAGCCGGACTGATATGGAATGATCCCGTATTGGGGATCAATTGGAGCTTGTCAGAAAATCAACTGATCATTTCCGAAAAAGATAGGGGGCATCCCTTATTAAGAACGATAAATGATTTTTACTACGATGAATTTCTGTGAATAAATGTATGACAGAAATGTTCTTTAGAGGGAAACAGTGTTGTTTCGACTATTGAATAACCCAAAGGACCCAATAACAAAACAGGCCTTCCTCTCTCGATTTGTACTGTTTTTATGGGTTTTGCTGCAGCATCGTTTGCAGGATAAACCCCAATCAGTACTGTTTCTTAAAAAATTCAGTATGACCGAAATAACTAAGGGATTTACAAATGACACAAATAGAGGCCCGGTTTGAAAATGAAATTCAGGACAATAAGCTATTAAACACATTTTCGTTGTTGCCGAAACTAAATCGTTTTGATGAAGCTTTTGCTAATTATTACAAAGAATGCCATAACCTCCTATTAAAAAAGGAATTGCAATGGGTTTTTGAAAAACTTGTGGGTGCAATTGCTGAAGGGGTGGCTCATGGTGATGAACCTGAAGCCTGTTTGACAGCCATGGATAAAGCAAAATCCTATTGTAATCTCTTTTATGAATACTTGGCCAAAATTTGGGACGAAGTGACGGAAAAAACATTTGATCAAATCTATTCTGAATTAATCCAGATTAAAGAAGAATTAAGTTTAATGGCAGATTTGAATTGTGCCAAAATTGCTCATTGAGGAAATAATTATTGGTCTGGACCCAGCTAGTTTTTGAATTAACCTGTCACTCATCGGATGACTAAAATGTTCGATATCAAAAAAGCCACCCGATCGATTTTGCTAAATGTAAAGATTTACATCTCTCTATTAATAATCCAATCCTTTTCATTTGCCAATTAATACTATTGTTAAAAAACCAATATTATATTTTTATGAGATTATATTTGATTAAATGCCTGCTGATCACAGGAGTTGCGACCAGCCTTTGTTCCTGCAAATCCAATAAAGAGTTGGTTTATCTGCAAAACCTGCCCCAGGAAGAAGTACAACCAGAAATCCCATTCTCGACAACAGATTATCAGCTCCGAAAAAACGATAACCTTTATATCCAAATTACATCTATAGACCCGGATGTCAGTCAATTGTTTAACCCTTCTGCCGGAACCGGGTATAATTCAGGTACCGCTCAGCAATATGGTTCATTAAGTGCTCAATACATTAATGGCTACCAGGTCGGTCAGGATGGGAATATCGTATTGCCTATCGTAGGGAAAATACAAGTGTTTGGGAAGACTATTTCCCAAACCAAAGATTTGCTGACAGTTAAGCTTAATGAGTATTTTAAGGAAGTTGCTGTAACAGTTAAACTGCTAAGCTTTAAATACACCGTAATGGGAGAGGTTACTACCCCCGGGGTATATTACAATTATAACCATGCCAGCACATTGTTTGAGGCTATAAGCCTGGCAAAAGGGACAACAGACTATGCCCGTCTGAAAAATGTGCTTGTCCTGAGACAGACCCCGAACGGGCCTAAATCAATCAAGGTCGATTTATCAGATAAGACTGTTTTAAGTTCAGAGGCATATTATCTACAACCCAATGATGTCGTGTATGTTGCCCCGGATAAATTTAAGAATACCCGTTTAAATGCATCCATGTATTCCCTGATGCTGTCAACAGTTTCCACTTTGATTGTCATCTTGAAATTTCTTGGTGATTGATCATTTGGTTTTTCGTGTGGAAGTCAGCGTATTATTGATATTATATTGACAAATTATGAATAGTAATGAAGATTTGCTAAAACTTATAGCTCGAAAAGATGAAGATCCTTTTACCGTAAAGGAACTTCTATTTAGTCTCCTCCGCTATTGGTACTGGTTTATAATTTCCGGAATTATCGGATTTAGTGTTGCCTATTTTTATAACAAATATGCTCCATCAAATTATTCAGTTAGTAGTTTGGTATTGGTCAAGGAAAAAAAAGCAGATGGGGTAAATCTAGATAATTTATTTGATAATTTTCAGTTAAAATCTGATGTAAAAATAGAGAACCACATTGGTATCCTTACTTCCTTCAGTATAAATCGTCAAGTTGTTGAGAATTTGGGCTGGCATGTATCCTGGTATCAGGCAATGCCATTTGGCGATTATGATCTCTTTGGAAGGGAACCATACAAAATTGAAGTTGATCCTGCAGAAAGAAATTTAACTGAAGTTCCTTTGTATATTACGGGTTTAAACAATAAAAAATACCTGATTTCAGTAAATGCAGAAGTTAATATTGACGGAAAAGATAAGCAGCTTAATTTTGAACAAGTAGTAGAAGTTGGTAAAAAGTTTTCAAATAAATACTTCAATTTCGTATTGTATGAAACTGCAAATAATAAGGGAGGAAACTACTATTTCCAATTCAATGACCTGAACAATTTAGCTTTGTCCTATAAAAAAAAGCTGGAGGTGGCTGCTATCAATAAAAATGCAGATCTGATCAGCCTTAAACTGGAAGGTCAGTTACCTGCTGCTGAGATAAGTTACCTGAATGAACTAACCAATGTTTATATCCAGTTTGGATTAAAAGAAAAAAACCTTACCAGTGAAAATACAATTCGTTTCATTGATCAGCAACTTACTGATATTGTGGATACTTTAAAGATAACCAGTGATAATTTTTCCAGATACCGGGCAGACAACAACGTTTTTGACCTGGAGCAAAAAGCTTCTCTTGTTCTTGAGAAACTGGTTGAACTTGATTCCAAAAAATCGCTGGCACAAATGCAATTAAATTATTACAAGAACCTAAACACTTATCTGGACAATGCAGCGAAGATGAAAACAATGATAGCCCCTTCTGTTGTGGGGATTACGGATATTACACTGAACAAAATGGTGGTGAAGCTAATTGACCTGCATGGTAAAAAGGCAGCTTTGTCATTCAGTTTACAAAACAAAAACCCAAGTATCCAGCTGGTTGAAAAAGAACTGGAGTACACGAAAAAAAATTTGGTTGAAAACCTGAAAAACCTTGTTTACAATACCAAACAAGAGTTGGTATTGATCCAGGAAGAAATTGATGAAATGAATAAACAACTGGAGGATTATCCCAAAACGGAACAGGACTTGATCAATATCAAACGAATGTTTGACCTGCATAATGAGCTTTATACTTTTCTGTTGCAAAAAAGGGCAGAAGCAGAAATAACCAAAGCTTCGAATGTACCTGATATAAAGGTGCTGGATCCGGCAAGTGAGGCCACCTATATAAAAACAAGCCCTAAAAGCCTCCTAAACCTGTTTGTTGGGCTTTTTGCAGCTTTAGCTATACCTTTTCTGATCATTATTGTTAAAAATTATTTTGATGACACAATCCATAGTAAAGAAGATATCCGAAAGTTAACAGACATACCAGTCGTTGGAAGTATCACACATAGTCCTTATGATGAGAAAATACCTGTTATAAAATATCCCCGCTCAATAGTTACTGAGTCTATTCGGGAACTAAGGACTAACCTGGATTACCTCTATCATGGAAAAGAATCAATGGTTGTTGGAATCCAATCTGTTGTCCCGAAGGAGGGCAAATCATTTATTTCTGTAAATTTATCGGCCATAATAGCCCTGAACAATAAGAAGGTGATCCTTATAGGTGGGGATATGAGAAAGCCAAGCTTGCACAATCTGTTAGGGATCAGCAATAAAGAAGGTCTTAGCACTTACTTGATCGGACACCATTCACTTGATCAGATTATCAAATCAACATCAATCGGGAATTTAGATTTTATACCGTCTGGTACTATTCCCCCCAATCCATCAGAGCTATTGGGAACCAATCAATTTGATAATTTGATCGGCGAATTGAAAAAATGTTATGACGTTATTATAGTTGACAACTCTCCTTCTTCATTAGTTACAGATGGGGCAATTTTAAGACGTCATACCAATATTGATTTATTCATTGTAAGGCAAGGTTATAGCCATAAAGGTTTGATTGATTTTATTAACCAGTTAACTGAAAAAAACCAGGGTAAAAAAACAGCCATTGTATTAAATGATATGAAGCCCCAAAAATATGGCCGTTATTCATATCGATATGGGGGAGGATATTATCGAAAAGCTTATTATGGCTCAGAAGGATATTTTGATTTTGACAATCGTCCCAATAAAAACCTATTTAATTTATTCTGATCATTGCAGTTAATTTTAATGGGATAATGATTGAGCATTGACATCCCAAAATTGGTAAAAAACTCCATTTGTATATCAAATGTCTAAGATCCTTCAACGAAAAGGATTCAAAATAGCCAGTGCCATTTCTGTATGAGAAAGACTTGCAAGAAAACATTCCGTCTTCTTTTAAAAAGATCTTAAACCTGATCATATCATGAAATTTCTTATTAGAACCTGTTTGCCGATAATCCTATTTTTTTTATTTATTATGTGTTTAGCTGCTGAAAAAAAAGATGCAACCGTATCTATTGACTTTACCGGAAAGAACGAAGTTATTTTTTCATTAAAGCCTTATTTTAAAGGAGATTTGGGTAAAAAGCTTGAACCGTTTTTGTCTTTTGGCCATCAAAAGATTTTTAAAATACCTGAAAATTATTTGCCCTGTCAATTGGTTTTAGATTACAGAATAAAAACAGGTCAAACCAGTATATCCAAACCTGAACGGGTTGTTATATTTCTTGCTACAGACAGCCTGCACCTGACAGTTGATCAGGTTGATGGTAAACTAGATTGGCACGGGGATACTGAAAATATTGCAGCCGGGAATTTTAGAAATAGCTTATACGCGAGACAAAATGAAATACATACCCTTACATTACCTTTTTATAACGATACTTTAAAAAAATTGGGGTTATGGGGAGAAGTTAAAGAAAAATACCGCTTATGCTCCTTTAATATGAATTGTTGGATTGATTACCAGATAAAACTACATGATGAACTGTGGGTAAGCCATTTCTGGCATGCTGAAAAAAGCACAATCCTTGATGTTTATTCTGATCCGGCAAGGCAATTCCATGAGTTGATAAAACATTTTTTTACTTATGAATATTTTTTAGATAAATCACTGGTTAATTCCATGTATTATCCAAAGCTTCTGACCATGTATTTTGCTTATATTCATTTGTATGCTATGCTAAGCAAGAAAAAGGTAAAAGAAGTTTTCTCAATATTCATACCACCAGTAATTGAAAAAGCATCAAAAGGCTCGCCGGAAGTATACCAAGTTGTCATAAAAAATGTGAAGACCCATATTCGTGGTTATGACTTTGATTTTATAGAAATAATAGAAAAAAACAGCCCGGATTCAAGTTCTGATTAAGAAATTTCTAAGCTTCAAATTATTTAATACTACTTTAATATGTCGCACTTTAAAAAAATAATGAACCCTTATCATGGATATTGGAATTATTCTTTTGCC
The DNA here is from genome assembly GCA_028282195.1 of Prolixibacteraceae bacterium. Lineage (GTDB taxonomy): Bacteria > Bacteroidota > Bacteroidia > Bacteroidales > Prolixibacteraceae > Sunxiuqinia. The sequence goes on along the minus strand of JANQII010000074.1, from coordinate 20,769 downwards.
AGTAATCAATTATACCTATCAACAGGCACATCACAAATAATAGGTTTTTCAAAATCTGATACCATGATATCTGTTAAGGATTTGATGAAAGCTTTATCAAAAAAACAGATAAAGTTAATCCTTGATTTGTTACTGTTGGCCAAAGATGATCATAAAGAGTACAACCTGGAGATCTACGTTACCAACAAAGAGAAACAAAAAAAACTTTGCTGGCTAACCATGTATTGTATAGAGGATATTCAAACGGGCTTGCTTTTTGCTTATGGTGGCATATCGTCAGATTGTTTTTGTGAAAAGAGAAGTAACTCGGTAGGCAGACAAAATCCTGATTTGTTAAATCGTAATTTTCTAAGGACTATTACCCATGAGATAATGACTCCAATAAATATTATCCTTGGTTCTTCGCAACTTATTCTTAAGGAAAAAAAACTTGAAGATGAAGTAAAATTATTTACCAGATATATACAGGACTCGGCAAACAGTTTATATGAAATGTTCTTAAGTATGTTGGATCTCTCAAAACTATATTCCCATAAACTTGAATTGAAAAAAAATAAATTTCATGTTGCCGAGATATTTGAAGCTATAGATGGAAAGTATAAACGTATCTTAGACAAAAAATATCCCGATAGAAGTTTTTGCGTTGAAATGAACCAGAACGTAGAGAAATTAATATTGGACACTGATCAGGAGAGGCTTATACAGGTGATCGATATCTTGCTTGATAACGCTATTAAATTCTCATCTTCAGGAGAGATTACTGTCGGCTCGGAAATCGTTTTAAAAAAAATGATTAGGTTTTATGTTTGTAACAAAGGTGTTCCTATACCTAATGAAACCTTAAGTTATTTATTTAATCCATTTACAAGGTATGATGAGAGCTTATCCAGATCCACGGGAGGCTTGGGGATAGGCCTTAGTCTCGCAAGTGAGCTTGTGCATTTAATGTCTGGTATGATTGGACTAAAGCAGGACGGTGAAACAGTCGAATTTTATGTTGATATCCCTAGTTATTAGGTTTTAGTTGATTTAAATTATAATAAAGAAAGCCTTAATAACCTGAGCAAATTCTTTTATGTAAATGCACTGGCATTGTTATTTCCATATATCAGGGATATTTCAACACTTACAAACCTTTCCAGCTTCGAACCGATTAATCTTCCTACCCTGAATATGACAAGGCTTGGGGAAGATTTAAGAAAAAATACGACAGAAGTTGAATAGGTTTGCTAATTGAAAATACCTGCTTTTTTAGAACTTCCTGTTTTCCTGACCAGTATATTCTTTTGATATAAATCCTTTGCTGTATTTGAACATCATAAGTACAAGTGTTAAACCATAAATGATTTGGCGAACATTTGCAGCAATACTACCGGGCATTCCAATAAATCTTAAAGCTTCTGGTATATTTTGATTTTGATTCGTGCAACAACGGTTCTAGTGCAGAAACCAATTTTTCATACCCCGTTATATTTGGTTTGCCATTCATAATTCAAATCAATTGTGCTCTTCTTATTTCATCTTTCAAAGCCGGTAAATTTGGTTTGTGTCCGTATAAAGTTGCAATGTACTGTTTTGTTTCCTGTTGTTTTGATTCGATCCGGTCCATGACTTTTAGCCATTTCGTCATTCGTTGGTATGTTTTTCTGTTTCGGTTATACTCACCCAAAGCAACATTGCATTTATTTTTGATCATATTAAAACATTCATCAGGATAAATATTCCTGATGGGGGCAATAATACTTTCAAAATTGTATGACATGTTTTTATTTTCTCTTACAAATGCCAAAATATCTTCATACCTTTTTTCTATTTCCAGTAACTGTACAAAGAATATTTCATGATAGCCTTTCTTTATTTCATCAGCAAACTCTTTTTTCTGTGCTTCGTTAAAATATTCCCTAAGTTCATTATAATGTGCTATGCTTTGTTTGCCAGCTGCATAATTCCGCAGGGCTTTAATGTATAATTCTTTTTTTGATCCTTTATTCAGGTTATCTATCAGATAAAGATCGAAATTTCCTGCCCACTTGCTAAAAGCCAATTCGGCAATCCTGTTGAAATCCTTTTCTTTGTTTTCAGATTTATATTTTTCCAGCAGTTGTTTTGTTATCTTTTGCTCAGACCCGGCAAATTTTTCAGCCATTCCTATCCACATTTTTTCATCTTCCATAAGCACGGCGATTTTCAACAATACAAATGCCATATCCAAACATTCCAATCTTTTTTCCCGGATAATTTTATAGAAGTACCCTGCTGTATTTTTATTGGCAATTAATGAAAGGAAGAGTTTTTCAAAATGCTTCAGGATGTAAATCAGTGTTTCATCCCCTTCTTCATCTATATCGGAATAATTGCTTCCAATGTGTTCGAACCGCTGAAAAAACAGGTCAAGCACCTTATGTGTCAATTCATCCGAGATTACAATTTGATCAATATTATCCGTTATCTCTTTAAAAGGTTCCCTGAGCAAACGAAGGGCAGTTTCATCATAACTTTCATAAAATATTTCATATTCATTGTCTTCGAAATCGGGAAGGTTTTGAATGCCCTCATACAATCCAAGCATTATCCTTACAGCATCCGGCAGGTTACCTTTTTTTACATATTCAATGGCTTTGTTTTTATAGGGCTGGAATACATCGCTGATTTCATCATTTGCGGTATCAAAATATCCATCATCGTCATAATGGCCTGCATAATAAGGGTCATGATTTTCCACAATATCATCGAAGTCAATTGAAGCTAGTTGTTCGTGAACGCTTTCCTTTATTTTATCAATCTCGATCCCGGTGATTTCATCAAGGTCTTCCGATCCGCTTTTTATAAATGAAACAAATTGATTTTGCAAATCAGAATCTTTGTCCAAAAGCTGTTTGAGAAAACTTATTTTTTTCTTCTGATCTGTATTTTTGAAACATTTACTGAATTCTGCCTTATCAGCAGGTGGATTGGGCTTTATCTCAATTTTTTCAGTGTACTCCCCGTTAAGTATTGCCAATGCAAAAGCAACCTCGTGTTTACAGAGCCCTCCATAAGCATAGGGACAACTACATTGGAAATTCATGTTCCCATTTTCTAATTCCAATGTAACTTTATACAAATACGATCCTGAAACAGTCCCTTCAAAGCTGTTTCCCGTGCGTGTAATTTCCTTTATGCACCCGCTTTCATAATAGTCTTCACCTTTGCCGAAACTGCTGTCGGTTGAGAGGTTTATTATATCTTCTTTACTAAACATAGACATGAATCTCACAGATTTTTACAAATAGTTATAAAATAATTCTTTTGTATGTCAAACTATCTTCACCGAAATTGACCAGCAAAACCATTTTTAGTTTCGAAGCTGCCAGATAATTAAGTGTTTGTTTGATATGGCTTTTAGTCAAGCATTCTATAGCATCTTTATAAATCACTTCATTATGTCCTTTTCCAAGTATATTATGAATTTCCATACAGACACCAATAATTTTGTATGATTCTTCTTTATAAATTATTTTTTTATGCGAATCAAGGGTTGAAAATACGATAAAAAAAGGTCATCAAACATCTCTCCAAGCAATTTTTTACCGAGGACCAAAGCATTAAAAAGTTCTTTTATGGAGTGAAAGGTGTACATGGTTTATTTCTTTTCTATGATTTTAATTATTCTATCAACTCCCAATGACCACTTTTAGTTGAGCCAATTCTTTTCAGTTTTTCTATTTCAGCCTTGCTTTTATTTAACTCCTTAATTTGTTCCGATTTTTCGTTTAGTTCTTTTTGAAGAGCATTGAATTGTTCGTATTGCTCCTCTTGAAGTTTGGTTTTTAACTTTTCTTCAATAGCTTTCTTTTCTTCTTTGATTTGCTTCTCAAATCGTTCCTGGAATAACTCGTTTTCCTTCTTTTTCTTTTGCTCAAATTCCTCTTTTGCCTTATTCAGCGATTCAAATTCACTCTCATATTTCTTTTTTTCATTAGCTAGTTGAGACTGATATTTTTGTTTGATTTCTTCTTCAAGCTGATGTGCCAATATATCCTGAACATCTATTGATGTGCCACAGTTAGGGCACTTTATTTTTGTTTGATTATCCATATTCTAGTAGTTCGTTCATAAAGTTTTGTTGAAAAACTCATCGGATGACTATGCTGATATTGAGTATTTTAGTCATCCGATGAGTGACACGTTAATTCAAAAACTCACTACTAGTTTTTTATTAACCTATTTTTCTTAAAATTCTCTGCCTGATGAAAAATATCCTGATAAACTTCGTCACGTTCCACTGGAGGATAATCGTGTTCATCCAAAAGCATGATTAAGCCAACTTTTAAGCTAAGTTTTATATCTTCTCGTTTGCTCCAATCGGGGTAGTTTGCCTGTTCGTCAACCAAAACTTTAACAGCTTTAGCAAGCTCAATTAATTTATCATCGGGATAAGTGAAATCGTATTTAACACAGAGCTGTAGAAGAATATCGTAGAAAGCTTTTTCTTCAAAGTCAATTCCCATTTCGTCTCCAGCGGAAAACTCCTTTTGAACTTCCCAAATTAGGTTGGTTATTTGTTCTGCCATTTCTTCGTAAACCTCACTTCTTAAAACGTCATTCTCATCTCTCTGATTATAGCGTTCTACCAATGCTTGCATTTTTCGGGTAAAGTCAATTCCCCGAACGTGGTTTACTTTCTTGATTTCCCCAATGGCTTTAGCCAGGAGTTTATGGAGCAGCTTTATCTTAGTGTTTGGCAGCTTAATTTTATTAATCTTATCAATATACTCTTCATCGAAAATATCTTGCGTATTATCTTCTTCTTCGCCCATTTTAAAGATTTCTTCAACACCATCACTGGCCAAGGCATCTTTAATCATTTCACGAACACGGGCATTCATTTGAGCTGTGTCTGGTGCATCCCCTTTAGTAAGTTTAAATACAATGGAACGAATAGCTAAATAGAAATGGGTGTAATCTCTTTCTTCCTGTGTAAGCTTTTCACTTCCTGCACATATATCGTAGGCTGCTTTAAGTCGCTTTACCAATCCCATAAAGCGGTTTTCCTTATCCTTTGTGTGCATCACAAATTCAGCACCTTCATTCAGCGTATTAAGTTGTTGAAGTGGACTGCCATCAAAGTATTTTGTACTATCAAACTGATGAGACAGCTTGGCTAATAAATCAAGGTGATTGCGAACTACAATCAGGGATTCACCAATGTCCTCAAAGTTATCTTCGTCGCCTTTGTTATATTTTGCAAGGGCAAGGTTCATTTGTTTTTTGATACCTATGTAATCAACAACCAAACCTTTGTTTTTACCTTCAAACCTCCGGTTTACACGAGAAATAGTTTGAATAAGGTTGTGTTGTTGTATCGGTTTATCAATATAAATGGTATCAAGGAAAGGCACATCAAATCCAGTTAGCCACATATCTACGACAATGGCAATTTTAAAGTTGGACTTTGAATTCTTGAACTGTCGGTCTAGTTCTTTACGGTATTCTTTTGTACCCAATAAGTTGTACAGCGTTTCGTCATCGTCTTTACCTCTGGTCATTATCATTTTGATACGCTCCATAGGCTTAATTTCTTTCTGCTCTTTTTCAGAAAGAACAGCACCTTCATCAGCAACCCGAATTTCATTCCATTCAGGACGTAGTGCAATTACATTTTTATAAAACTCATAGGCTATCTCACGGGTGCTGCACACAAACATAGCCTTGCCTTTTATCGAAGCCCCTTCGGATATTCTGTTTTCGTAGTGGGCAACAAAGTCTTCTGCCAATGCTTTTAAGCGATCCGGGTCGCCAATAATCGCATTCATATTGGCAACAGCTTTTTTACTTTCTTCTATTTGATAATCATTAGCACCTAAATCGGCAGCTTCTTCATAGTATTTTTCAATCTTTTCAAGCTCGCTATTGTGTAATGCAATTTTTGCAGCCCTTCCTTCATAAACAATTCGTACCGTAATTTCATCTTCTACCGATTCGGTCATGGTATATGCATCTACCACTTTACCAAAAACATCCAGGGTTGCATCTATTGGTGTGCCTGTAAAGCCAACATAGGTAGCGTTGGGTAAGGAATCGTGTAGGTATTTTGCAAAGCCGTAGGTTTTAGTAACGCCTTTCTCTGTAACACGAACCTTTTGGTCGAGATTAACCTGACTACGGTGTGCTTCATCGGAAATACAAATTACATTGGTTCGTTCGGTCAGTAGTTGTGTATCTTCTGTAAATTTATGAATGGTTGTTAAAAACACGCCACCACTTTGTCTGCCTTGTAATAACTCTCTTAAATGAGAACGGCTTTCAACGCTAATGATATTGTTATCGCCAATATACTTTTTTGCTTCACCAAATGTATCAGAAAGCTGGTCATCTAAATCGGTGCGGTCGGTAATCAATACGATTGTTGGGCTTTCAAAGTGTTTGCTTTTCATTAATAGGCGGGTTAGGAAAAGCATGGTATAACTTTTACCGCAGCCGGTAGCTCCAAAATATGTTCCTCCCTTACCATCACCATTAGGGCGTTGAGCTAGTTTAATATTCTCGTAGAGCTTATTAGCTGCATAATACTGAGGGTAACGACAAACTATCTTTGCATCCTTTTTTGAAGCATCAGGAATAAAAATAAAGTTACGGATAATATCACGTAAGCGGTTTTTATTAAGCATACCTTGTACCATCGTGTACATACTGTCTATGCCATCCACATCTTTGGCAAGTCCGGCGATTCTTCGCCAGGCATAGAAAAACTCATAAGGAGCAAACAAGGAACCGGCTTTATTATTAACTCCGTCTGAAATAACACAGAAAACATTGTACTTAAAAAGTTCAGGAATATCTCTGCGGTAACGTACAGTTAATTGCTTATAAGCATCGTGAATAGTAGCTTCTTCACGTATAGCCGACTTAAACTCAAATACTACAATTGGTAATCCATTGATATATAAAATTCCGTCAGGAATACGCATTTGATTGTTTGTGCCTGTTATTTCAAGTTGATTTACGAATTTGTAATTGTTAAAACCGGTATTATATTGCTCTTGCGGTTCTGCTACAATAATATCTAAATCCTGGCTTTTCATTTGAGCTTCTAATCCCTTATAATCTATAAGTTCAATATGAATATCCTTTTTGCTACGGTTTTCGCGTTTAAGAATAAAGCCATCAGCCAGCCAACGCATTATGGTTTTGTTGGTTTCATAAAGGTCGCTTGCCGGAAGTGTTTTTAATTGCAGAAGAATAGACTGCGCTTCTGTTTTGGTGAGTTGCTGATTCTCGTATCGAGATAAGAGGTAGTTAATTAAATCATCTTCTATTATTACATCATCCTCGGAACGAGATAAGGTATTTCCTAAATGGTGTGGATAACCTTCTTGTTCAAGCAACTCTATATAAGCGTGTTCTAATTTTTCTTCTGTGAATTTCATGTTAACAGTTTTTTATTTTTCGCTATTATCCAAAAGGTACAGTACCACTTTACCCTTTGCGGTATTCACATACCTTTGAAATTGACTTTTTGGTACATTGGGTAAAGTTTTTTGGATTAATTTGAGTTTCAATAATGGTTCTACATGTGTATTGAAATTTTTTGTCTGATTTGTTAAACCAAGACAATCGACTAATATCTCTTTTTTCTTTTTTGGCGTATCGGAGAATCGTAATATTTCTTTTTGTTCATTTGTTAATTGCTCAACTATAGGTTTGTATTTTTCTATCTGTTTTGCGCTTGGTCTGGTTTTATTTAAAAATGCATCAAGCAAAGCTTGTGAAATTTCATCCGAAATAAAAAAGGGCGATTTTTCGCTATCCACTTGGTTACCCACTTGGTTACCCACTTGGTTACTCACTTGGTTACTCACGTAATCCGGCTCAAAAGGAAAGCAAATCTCTAAGAAATTATCAGACAACTTAAAAATACTTTTATCATAGGCTTTCAGTATCCGATGAATGCCCGAGCCAAGTTGCTCCACTAATCTTAAATCTCGATAAACTCGCATTAATTCCCGGTTTCGGGGCACAGAACGCCCGGCAAAAAACTCTTCTTTACTTTGGCTACTTTCATGGAAACAGCATTATTATCGGCTAACAGGTATGCCACATAATTAAACTGACCTTCGGGTGTATACAGGTCTATACTGCTCAAAAACTCCTTGTTGAGTTCAAAACCCTGGGTATTGTAATAAATTTTCAGCTGCTCAAAAGTTAAATCCTGTCGATTAGAAACAATTTTGCCCAATGAATTACGTGTACGTTTAGAAAACAGCTCTTCAATCATTGCTATAGTCATTGGTTCCGCAGCACTACCTACTCTTATGTAACAACCTTGCTCACTCATGCCTTTTTTCTTAATGTAATAAGGTTTTTCGGAACCACTGGCTACGTTTACTTTTACAATATCTTTTCCTTCACGGGTTTCGTGAATCACATCAAACAAGCCCATACACGAGGGAAATATATTGTTCTTTAGGCGATCTTTAATTCTTAGTTGCAAATCATCTGCATCCTCAACACCAACTGCATTGCCGCTTTTATCAATGCCGATGTATAAAATGCCTCCTTCATGTGCATTTAAAAAAGCAACTATCTCTTTTTCCAAATCGTTAGTAAGCTCTTGCTTGTATTCTATGCGATTGTTTTCGGTCATGTTAATGTTCTAATTTTTCTTCTGTGAATTTCATTTAATTCATTTATCGTTAAATCAACAATTCTCCATCCAGCTTTTTCTAATGATTCAATCTCATCTTCGATATTGTCTTTAAGACATGCAAAACAAAGCAAATGAGTAGGTCGTGAAAATCCAACATACATCATTTTCAAAGTTTCTTTTGCTCTAGCATCTTTATCTTTTCGGTAAGCATGTTCTTCTTTTAGAAGAGGGTTAGGGAGTTTTTCTTCAGGTTTACTTCTGGTTGCTTTTTTTGAAACAATTCTCAACTTATTTGATTCATAATCGTGATAAGAAGTCTCAACGTACATTGTTGCACAATGTGTTTGTCCTTTTGCCGAGTGAACTGTTCCTATTTTAATTTCAGAATCTTCGGGTTGTTCCTTCTGGATGGGGACGATTTTTTCAAAATTTTCTCCTAAAAATTCAGCACTCTTTTCAGTTATATTAAAATCAAACCAATCTTTAAAATCGGTAGTCATAAAATTTTTAAGACTATTATATATTTCAAGGTAGTTTTGTTTAACAGCTAAGGCAAAAGACCATTTGTAAAGTCTATTTTTAAAGGACTCATATTCACTGCCATTTATTCCATTCTGAATATGATTGAGTAGTTCCCTTTTCGTATAATATCTGTTTTTTTCTTTTCCTCTTATAATAGTAGAATACATTATCCCCTCTGTTCTGAGCAAGTGAATGAAAGCATTTAAGATTGCTTTTCTTGCAGGTTCTAATGTCTTCTTTTGTTTGTCAAAACACTGTAGATATTGACTTAAGGAATCGTAAGTTTCTTTTAATGAGGCACTGTCTTTTTTGTAATTATCAAAAATATTTTCTAACCTTAATTTTCCATCATGGTATTCATTATCATCCCATTTTGCATTCCACCCAATAATGTTAAAGCCATATTGTTGCCCTTCTTTAGTTTCTTTTAATTCAAAATTATTGATTAACTCACTGAATTTGTTTTTCAATTGCGCTTTAGTATCATTATTAAAAAGTACTAGATGTGGCTGAATAACAGAATCTAATATTCTTTTTCCATTAACGACAAATCTTGGGTTTCCTTGGTTGTTCTGTTGCCTGTCAAGTGTGAAGAAATTTACCACATTCGCAACCTCTTTGGTTAGCCTGTTTGAATTATTCAAATACATTGCTGGTTCTCTAACCTGCCAATCTGCTTGTATTTTTACTTTTTCCCCGGAATTGTAAATAGCTTGATTAATATCACCAATTCTTTGAATTATTGTTGATGATTCTTCACCATGAAAGATTTTGTCAACAATATCAATTTGATACTCTTCCAAATCCTGCATTTCATCTATAAATACATATTTGAATCGCTTTTGTAATAATGTACTAATAGCAGGGTATTCTTGTAAATACCAAAATCCTAAAGAATAACAGTCACGATATCTTGTTATTCCACTTGCGAAATTATTCTGATAAAGTTCTAATAAAGTTTTTCCTGAATTAGACTCAAAACTAAGAGGTTGTATGTATGTAAACTTCTTCTCTAAAAAATTTAAAGTATAAAGTGTTCCTCTTTTTTCCTTCTCATTATTTGTTTTTCTCTTTGCTTTGGAAGCAATACTTATTATTATTTGTTTAGTGCTATTATCTACAGATAAACCATCTATTACGGTATTGTTTTTTACATTGGAATATACTAAAGAGCCTTTGTTTAGAACTTTTTTGTTTTTTAATTCCTTTATTACCTCTTTGCTCTTAGAAGCAGTTAAGCTATATTCTTCAAGTAATAGTTTTTGAGTTACAGTCGATGCTTGATTAAACGATTGAAAGAAGAAATATCTTGATAATGGATTATCAAAGCCAAGGCTCTTTGTTTGATTTATTATTAGTTTATTCGCTACATCATCATCTACAGTTGATATGTATTCTCCATATTTCTGAAAACAAGCTGAGTTTGCAAGGAATTTATTTACAAAAGTCTGAACGGTTCCAACGAAATTAGGATATTCGAACAACTTGGGAACAACTTTTTTTAGTTTATTCTCAATTTCATTAACAGCAGCATTTGTGTGAGATAAAACCAAAATACCTTCTCCATTTTTTAGAGGTAGATGTTTAGATAAACAAAATAATTTGGCAAGCAATGCAGTCGTTTTCCCACTTCCTGGCACAGCTAATAAATCACAAGAATTAAGATATTTTATAAATGGAACACGCTCAATAATATCAAACGAATTTCCTCCTATTAATAATTCTTCTGCTTCTTTTATATGTTCATCTTTAATATCAATCATTTATTCTGCAAGCATGTTTTATTGAATTGACCAAATAGCTTAAATACTCATCACCTTGTTCAATTTCGAAATTATTTTTTGTAGCTATCTTTTCTGCAAGTAATCCAGCTATTGCAACTTTATCTATTGTTGATGTACCTGGTTTTTTGGCTAATTTGTCAATGAATTTTGCTTCAAACTCTGGTTTAAAGTCATCTCCATTCTTTTTAAACTTGTTCGTTCCACTATGTATCTCTGAAACAGACTCTTTAAATAATGTAGATACAGTTGGAGACTTGTATAAACACCATTCTAAAGTCCATTGCCTTGCAATTTCTAATTTTACTTTAGTGCCTTTAAAATCTTTAAAATGATTTTCCAAGTCTGCTCTTTTCGAAGTCTCTTTAGTTTCATCAAATGTTCCGTCACCTTTCGGTTTAACATCCAAATCCGTAACGACAGAAACCGGAATACCTAATTTTTTTCCATCGTTTCGCAAAAAGATTTTTGCAAAATGCAAATATGCCGTAGAACCAACATTTACTATGGAAACTTCGTGTTTAGACAAATCATACCCTAACTGGTTAGCGATTTCCGGTATAAGTATTTCTTCCGCCCACCCCTCAACTATAATAACACCTTTAGCAAAAAATAAATTTGATTTTGTAACATCTAAAAATCTTTTGAGGTATTTATAATCTTTTTTATCAAGTTTTGTTTTGCCTTTACTTAATGGATATACATCATCATTATCGCATAAAATAAGATTGGTTATATCTACTTTTGATGCAAGATTAGGACTGTGAGTAGTTAGTATAAACTGCACATCTTTTTCTATTTGCAAAGCTTCAATTACTTTCATTTGAGCTTGCGGATGCAAGTGCGCTTCCAATTCTTCAATTAATCCCAATTTTAATCCATTCCATTCTTTTTTTAGATGCAGTAGCTCTATTGCCATATAAAGCCTATTCATTGTTCCTAAACCCGGGGTTTTCGCACCTTCAATTCCAAGTGAAAGTTTTTCTAATATAGTTTTAATCTCAGGTTCTGATAATTTCATTTCTGAACTAATGGATTCATCAATGAACGCTTTCAAAAATTTATCAACAATTTCTTTTATCTGCTCTTTATTACTTTTTTGGTTACCCTCCTTATTGGAACTATTAAACCAGATTTTTATTTTTTCATTAGCATCTGAAAACCAAGTTTCAAATTCATGTTCAATGCCTTCTGTTTTCTTAAAAAGGTCATGTCCCTGCAAGATTTGAGATAACCGAGAATTTTTCTTTGCGATTAATTCACTATCCGCATCACGCAGAGCTTTCAAATATGTTGATTTTAGGTAATCTCTTGCTTCTGCATTCAAGGGGTGTCCAATTTCATCCATCCCTGCTTTAATTTCATAAGGTAAAATCCTGTTATTATTTCGTTCAACAAAAAGTATTAATCTCAACACAGGCTTTGCTTCTTCTCCTTCGTCTTGCCACCCAAGCCATTCTGTAAAATTTTTGGCTTCTTCATTTTCTAATCCTTCAAGTATTATTTCAATGCGCAATTTATCTGAACCACTATAAAAATCATTTTGCTCTACCTTAATCCATTCAAAAGCGTGGGTTTTTAGCACAAGTTTTATTGCATCAATAATTGCAGTTTTACCAGAATCATTTTCGCCAATTAAAACATTAGTGCCAGAATTAAAAGGGACAGTTAAATGAGGATTTTCTAAACTCCATTTATCTTTCCCATATTTTCTAAAATTCCATAGTTTTAGTTCCGATATATACATAGGCTTAGTTTTCTATGGTTGCAAGTTTTGAAAGGAGTGAATCACTCATTCTACTAAGAGCTTTGTTTTCCCTTCTTTTTAAAAATATTAATTCAACGATTGCTTTCAGCTCTGATGTAAGCTTGTTGATTGATTCTGTTGATGGCAAATAAAAATAGTAGTCTTCAACTGCATCTTTTGTAATCATTCCAACTGTAGTACCTTTTGTATTTAATCGAATGTGTTCAAGGTAATTGGGACTTCTAAGGAGTTGATATATTACTTCATTGTTTAATTCAGAATTATTTACAACCCTATATAGGTTAGATGCTGCAATCAGATTCTTACCCTCTAGTTCAGGAGGTATCATTGCAGGATACCCTAAAATTGGCATATTTTCAGATTGCTGCCGTGTTGCAATAACAATATCGCGTGGATATACTAAATGTTTATCGGGAAAAACATCGGAATAAAGTCTCATGCCTTCCTCTACAAACCTACTTGCAAATGAAATACACCCCATTCCCAACAAATATGAATTCCCTTTAGATAAATCATTGCTATGATAAGAAAACCCACCACGGATTTCTATTAAATCACCAAGTCTAGTTAATTCACAATTACCATCTTCAATAAAATAATTACTAAAAAGTTCCTGTGCAGTTTCTTCAAGTTTTTGAATAAGTTGATTGTTTAATGTAATGCGGTTTTTAACGGTGTTGTATTCTGCAACAATTTCATTTTGTTTTTCCGGGGAAGGAATTGGCAACTCTGTTTCACACATCTCATCCCAATCAAACACCTCTCTTGCACTACCATGAGATTTAAACCGTGCATAGCGGTCAAATTCAGGTCGTCTCATCCACATCATTAAGTATTCTGGGTTTAACTCAGTTTCGTCCTTAACTTCAAATACAGTATAGGCTTGTGAAACTATAGCTTCGTCATGGTCTTCTAATAATGCTACTGATATTTTATCTCCATTTCGGGATGTTACCGGGCCATAGGCGAATTGATTTCGCTTAATGACTTTATAAGTCTTCATGTTTGTACCTACAGTATTGGCAATGGATGGCATAAGCACTTTATTGATAGAAACACCCAAGAGGGTTTCGACCATTAAATCAGTATTCCGAATATTTACAGGTTGTATGTACTTGCCGAGCTTTTTATAATTACTACTCATCACCAAACTCTTTTTCTATTTCTTCAATACTTGGCAAACTGTTTTTTATGTTTTCCGGTATGGATTTCATTATTTCATTTTCCCAGTTTGAAACACCAATTGGGTTATTAAAACCTGATAATGAATATTCAACTACCAATTTGTCTTTGTATTTTACAAGTAAAAGTCCAATTGTTTTATTATCATCGGGTTGGCACATTACATCGTTTACCACATTCAAATACATATTAAGCTTACTTATATATCCGGGATCAAATTTTCCTGATTTTAATTCTATTACCACATAACACTTTAACTTTATATGATAGAATAGTAAATCCAGGTAATAATCGTTACCTCCAAGTTCTAAATGCACCTGTCGCCCTACAAAAGCAAATCCTTGCCCAAGTTCCAGTAAAAATTTTTGAATATGGCCAATTAATGATTGTTCTAACTCACGTTCTTTTATATGTTGACTGTTTCCTACAAAATCAAATATATATGGGTCTTTAAACGATTGTTTTGCCATATCGGAATCGGTAGCAGGTAATGCAGCTTGAAAGTTAGAAACCGCATTTCCTTCTCTTTTATGCAATTGACTTTCTATTTGGAACACTAACATATCTTTTCCAAAGCCGTTTTCAAGTGTTTTTTGCGCATACCATAACCTTAAATCCGGTTCTTTTAGTTTGTCTAAAAGTGTAATATTGCTACGCCAGGGAATTTGTGCAACGGTGCGTTGCACTATTTCAATATTAGGCCATGCCTCGGCAAACTTTTTCATATATTTCAGGTTTCGGGGTGAAAAACCTGACATGTTAGGAAATTCTTCTTTTAAGTCGTGCGACATTCTGTCAATCACCTTGCTTCCCCAACCTTCGTTTTTTTGTTGCTCAATAATTGAATTGCCAATATTCCAATACATCATAACCATTGCACTATTGGCAGAAAGAACTGTTTTTAAACGTTCAGTTTTAATTTGCTCCTTTAATTGAACAATAAACGATTTGTATTTATCAGGCATTGCCGACAAACTTTCAGCAACAGGAAAAACAACCTCTTTTTTTATCTTTCCTCTTTGTTTTCGTTTATAAGTCATAACCTAATTCTTTAAAAACATTTAGTAAATCTTTTTTCGACTTCTCTTCCGCAGCAAGTAGTGTTTTAAAATCTGCTTGCAAAGCTTTCATTTTATCATCAAAGTCAATGTTTTCATCCCGGTTTACAAACTCGATGTATTTGCTTGGAACAAGCGAAAAGTCTTTCTTTTCAATTTCTTCAAAAGATGCGGAATAACAGAACTCAGGTATATCTTTATATTGATTGCCTGCCTCCGCAGGAATGGCGGATTGCCACTTGTGGTAAGTTGTTGCTATTTCTGCAATGTGGTCAGCATTGAATTGAGTAAACTTTTTTTCAAAAGGTTCACCCATTTGTCGTAAATCTAAAAACAAGACTTCTTTTTCCCTGTTACGGTAGTACCTTGTTTCATCACCAACTTGTTTATTCTGTTCTTTCTTATTTTTGTTTAGAATCCAAACTGTAACACTAATATCAGTTGTATAGAACATAGCTCGTGGCAGTACTAAAATTGCTTCCACTAGGTTGTTCTCAATAAGCTTACGTCTAATCTTATATTCATCATTACCACCACTTAACGCTCCATTTGCTAAAACAAATCCAGCAGTTCCGTCTTCGGAAAGCTTAGAAGCCATGTTTAAAATCCAACCATAGTTGGCGTTGCTTTTAGGCGGAACATCATAGCCACGCCATCGAGGGTCGTCATTCAATTCATTTTCAGCTCTCCAATCTTTTTGATTGAAAGGAGGGTTAGCCATAATGTAGTCGGCTTTCAGGTCGGGGTGTTGGTCGTTGTGGAAAGTGTCGGCAGCTCGTTCACCCAAATTACCGGAAATACCACGAATAGCCAGGTTCATTTTGGCTAGTTTATAAGTAGTGTTGGTGTACTCTTGTCCGTATATAGAAACCTCTTTTTTGTTTCCATGATGGCTCTCAATAAACTTGATGGATTGCACAAACATACCACCTGAACCACAAGCAGGGTCATAGATAATTCCCCGGTACGGCTCTATCATTTCAGCAATCAGGTTTACAATGCTTTTGGGAGTATAGAATTCCCCTTTACCTTTTCCTTCTGCCAAAGCAAATTTTGAAAGGAAGTATTCGTAAACACGTCCAACAATATCCTGTTGCTTGTCCTTTAAAGTGTCAATATCGTTAATAGTATCAAGCAGAGAACTAAGTTTGGTAATATCCAAACCTAATCGGGAGAAGTAGTTGTCGGGCAAAGCACCTTTCAGAGCTTTATTGTTCTTCTCTATATTGTGTAGTGCGGTATCAATCTTTAAAGCAATATCGTTTTGCTTAGAGTTTTTAATGATATATGACCATCGTGAAACATCATCCAGATAAAACACGTTAGACATGCCGTAAAAATCAGGCATATCTATATATTTTTCTTTTCCTTCGTCTATCATCTTTTGCCGGTGTTCCTCAAACTTGTCACTCGCAAATTTCAGGAATATTAACCCTAGCACAACATGTTTGTATTCGGCTGGTTCAACACTACCTCGTAGCTTGTTTGCCGAATCCCACAACGACTCTTCGATGCTTTTTTCTTTTCCGTTTCCGTTTTTCTTTGCCATTTGCTATTCAATATTCTTTTCAACAAACTTTAATACTCTTTTCGCCACAACCTCGTCCTCAATTAAATCATAAACCTGTCCAGCCAACCATAAGGTTAATAGATCATCTACATCAGCGTCCAATAACCTGGCTAACTCAATTACCTGTTCACGTTTTGCTTTTCGCTCACCACGTTCAATCTTGCTAAACATGGGTGTGTCTATTTCCAACTCAGCAGCAAGCTGACGTTGAAGAAGCTGTTTCTCTTCCCTTAATTTTTTAATGTGTTTTCCCAAAAACATAATTATAAAGTTGTGACTTGTCAGATTTTGACTAAAATACAAAAAGATTTAGTAGAATGTAATGACGTTCTGAAACGAATTATGAACAATGTTTTGTTTACTTGTGACCTAAATGATGGTTGTTATCCTAAATCGTAAACATCCCAAACTCAATTTAATCTAAATTGCAAAAGGAATCGGAATAAATGGAGTAGGGCGTTAGAGGCAAATTGATGGGCAAGTGTTTTTACCACTTTTTTTGCAATGAATTTACCTTTGGAAGAATGAGAAAGGTTTATGTAAAAATTATAGCTAATTACAAAAAGCTCTTGCACATTGATTTGCAGGGTTTATGGTGAAGTCTTTTGCAACCGCAGGCTTGTTTGGATTAAATTAAATACTTTCGTTTGTGATATTTCTCAATTTTATTTTCCGATACAGAAGTTCTTAAAGATATGCCCCAAAATCTCGTCTGTAGATATTTCGCCTGTAATCTCACCCAAATAATGCAGGCATTCACGAATATCCTGTGCAAGGAAATCGCCTGAAATTCCGGTTTCCAATCCGTTTATCACACGCAATACAGCTTCATGAGTTTTTTTTAGGGCTTCATAATGGCGTAGGTTGGTCACAATAACATCATCACTTTCAATTTGTCCAATTCCTGCATTCTCTTTTAGAAGTTCAATAAGGCTTTCCATATTTTGCCCGCCTTTGGCCGATATAAAAACAATATCTTCATTTTCGGCCAATGCAATTTCAGCTAGCAGAGCATTTATTTTTTCCTTTCCTCCCAGGTCCGCTTTATTGCCAATTATGATTAATTGCTGAGAATTAATTCGTTCCCGAATCTTGCCTAGTCGCTGAATCATTAACTCAAGCGGATTGCTTAAATCAAGCACTAACAATACGATCTTGGCCTGATCGAGTTTGCTGTAAGTACGTTCTATTCCAATTGTTTCAATCTCATCAGCTGTTTCACGAATTCCGGCAGTGTCAAAAAAACGAAAAGCAGTACCTTCAATGTTGATTACGTCCTCAATGACATCCCGTGTTGTGCCATGTATATCTGAAACAATGGCTTTTTCTTCGTTTAGCAGTCCGTTTAGCAGGGTAGACTTGCCCACATTGGTTTCACCAACAATAGATACCGGAATGCCGTTCTTAATGGCATTTCCAAGCTGAAACGAATTAGCCAGTTTGCCAATCAATTGTTCGATGGTTTTTGTCAACTTAACTAATTCAGCACGATCCGCAAACTCAACATCTTCTTCACTGAAATCAAGCTCCAGCTCTACCATGGCAATAAAGTGCAGTAATTGCTCACGCAGGCGACTAATCTCTTTTGAAAAGCCACCTCTCATTTGTGATAATGCCAACTTGTGTGCTGAAGCATTGGTGGAAGCGATCAAGTCAGCTACTGCTTCTGCCTGAGATAAATCCATCTTGCCATTTAAAAAAGCGCGTTGGGTGAATTCACCAGGCTTTGCTATTCGTGCACCGTTCTTTAGCAATAGTTCCAATATCCTCTGTTGAATGTATACCGCACCGTGACAACCAATCTCAACCACATCTTCGCCTGTGAAAGAGTGGGGGGCTTTAAATAAATTCACCAGCACTTCATCAATAATTTCATCCCCATCAAGCAGTTCACCAAAGTGAATTGAGTTTGCCGGCTGTTCGGTAAGTTTTTTAGACTTCTTTTTCGAATGAAAAACTTTATCTGCAATTGATATGGCTTTCTCTCCGGAAAGCCTGATTGTAGCAATAGCACCCATCCCCGGCGCCGTGGCAATAGCACATATGGTAGCTTGATCGATCATGCTGCAAAAATAGTGAATTCTACATCACACTTTAAGCTTTTTAAAATAGATTACCGGAAGACTTTTTGTTTTTAGTTTGTTATGAATAAGCCAAACGTCAAGTAAACGTTCAGAAATAAAACCATAAAGGCGTTTTTGGTAATTGTCATATCCAGAAACATCAGTTCTTTTTTCCAATTCAAATAAAATATCAAATAACCATTCCATGTATGCATTAAAATATGTACGTTTCATAACAAACATATTACAATGCATAACTTCTTTCTGAGCCATGGATTTGTCAAATGCATTGGTGTATTCAGGATATTTTTCGATAACAATTTGTTTGGTTACATCCAAATCCTTGATATGGTGCCTTTTTTTATATTGCTCATAAACGGAATACTTTAATTTACGTTTTATTGGTACAACTACCTCGTAATCAGAAAGTAATGATTGAATCTCTTCACCAGTAAGAATTAGTCTTTTTGAATGTATATTGGATGTGTAATAAACACCAAACCTTTTATTTCTTTGGTTGATAATGAACTCACCCCACTTTTTTAAGCTCATTTTCAAGCTGGGGCTTTTAGCAAAGAAAAAACGTCTGTAATGAGATAAACCAACAAATTCAGAATTTGTGTTTTTCCATATCCAGTACAATCCGGTTAACTCTGAAAATGTTCTGTTTTTTTCTGAAATGTGCTCACCTGTATCATCTGTAAGAATTGAAAGCTCTTTGTCAGATAAAGCTTTGCCAACATGCAAAGGGGTATATATTTTGTCATCAGTTAATACTGGTGACTCTTTGTGAAAAGCGATGTAAATACTCATTGTAAATTATTTAACAGAGTGGTTGAGTCGTTTAATGCTGATTCTATTACCTGATCCATATTGTAATATTTATAAGAACCAAGCCTGCCTCCAAAATGGAGCTTGGGATGGCTTTTAGCCAGTTCATCATACCGGGTATACAGTTCATTGTTTTTTTGATCATTGATAGGGTAGTAAGGGTCTGTTTTTTCTTTATAATCTACTGAATACTCTTTTGTAACCACCGTGTCGGCCTGTTGTCCAAACTCAAAATGTTTATGTTCCAGGATACGCGTATAAGGAACTTCCTTTTCGGTGTAATTAATAACGGCATTTCCCTGGTAATTTGAGCACCCTTTCATTAACTGGTGATCAAACTCAAGGCTTCGATATTCCAACCTGCCAAAGCAATAATCAAAATAACGATCAATTTCACCAGTATAAATAACCTTTTTTGATTGGCTAATATAGTTTTCTTTTTCTTTCAAAAAATCTGTGTTTAAACGAACTTCAGTGTCTTTGAGCAATTCATCAATTAAGGTGTTATAACCACCAATTGGAATTCCTTGATATGGATCATTGAAGTAGTTATTGTCAAATGTAAAGCGAAGTGGTAACCTTTTAATAATAAATGCAGGGATTTCTGTAGCGGGCTTTCCCCATTGTTTTTCAGTATACCCTTTAATAAGCTTGAAATAGATATCCTTACCTACCAGGCTTAGTGCCATTTCTTCCAGGTTAGCAGGTTCATGCTCTTTAAAGACCTGCCGCTGTTCTTCAATTTTTTGTTTTGCTTCTTTTGGGGCCTTTACTTTCCAAAGCTGATAGAAAGTATTCATATTGAATGGAAGATTATATAATTCCCCTTTGTAATTTGCTATAGGGGAATTCACATAGTGGTTAAACTGAACAAATTGATTAACATACTTCCAAACCTTTTCATTACTGGTATGAAATATGTGAGCTCCATAATAATGAACATTAATGCCATTCATTTTTTTGCAGTAAATATTCCCACCAGTATGATCTCTCTTTTCAACTACCAGGCACTTAAGTCCCTTTTTTTTCGCTTCATATGCAATAACAGCACCGTATAAACCAGCACCTGCAATGATAATGTCGTACATAGTTAATTCATATTTTGATTGGTAAAAAAACGTACTTTTTAACAATACTACAATTTGGGTTATTTTTTTTGATGCATAACAGATATTCAATTTTTTTTTTAAAAGAAGTTGTCAAAAGTTAAATGATAATATATGCTATTGAATTGAACAATTCGTTTTTTTGACCCTCCCTCCCTGCCTGACGGTAGGCAGGTTCTCCCTCTCTTCTCGAAGCTACCCTTTATACACATCTTTTATTTGGTAATAACAATCCATTTTATCAACATTTAAATGTAAA